>NZ_JBHIME010000037.1:0-57482 GCF_042193875.1 Bartonella sp. OC68QHHN
CGAGGTCTTCCCATGATCAACGTGACCAATCGTACCAATATTAACATGCGGTTTTGTTCGTTCAAACTTGCTCTTCGCCATTGTTATTAATCTCTTGTTTTATTCCCTATTTTTGTTAGCACCTAGGGACAGTCCTTCAAAACTGAGTCTGACCAGACTGTAACCAGCCCAATCACCACAACTCTTAGACGGAAAACCCCACCCAAGCTATAAATGGAATATCCTCCATCATACCTATTTGCCCAATCACAACAACCCTTTGGAGCGGGTAGCGGGAATCGAACCCGCATATTCAGCTTGGAAGGCTGCTGCTCTACCATTGAGCTATACCCGCATGACCCACGCACTAACTCTCCTTCGATGAATGGTGGAGGGGGTTGGATTCGAACCAACGTAGCATACGCAACGGATTTACAGTCCGCCCCCTTTAACCACTCGGGCACCCCTCCATTACACCGGTAAAGTCGCGCAATGAGACAACACGACAACCATCTTGAATACCCATTCAATTCAATCTGATTGCGAAGTGGTTATGACGATTACTATTGTATCTGTCAACAGAATAAATACAATTCTGTACAAATTTCCTGCTCATAACTTTAAATCATAGATTTTTTTCCTCTATTTTTCTTATTAACACGCTATAAAGAAGCTATGAAAGAAAAAACATCACAAAATTCTCATTATGCTCGTTTACGTCGCCGATATCGCGATACAAAAGGCTCTCCTTCTCGATCTTTTACACACCTAAAGAAGAAAACTACTTCTTTACAGCAAGGGATAATCCATCTTTATGGCATTCATTCTGTTCAGGCTGCTTTAGAAAACCCAAAAAGAATTTTAAAATGTCTTTACGTCACACAAAATGCCTTAAAACGATTAAATATATCCGAATCAGATTATCCTTGCTCTGTTACATTATGCACCCCCAAATATCTTGATTCGCTTGTTGGAAGTGAGGCTGTTCATCAAGGTATTGTTTTGGAAACTCTTCCCCTCAAACCATGCAAACTGTCGGAACTAACCAATACTGATCTGGTCATTGTCATGGATCAAATTACCGATCCACATAATGTTGGCGCTATTATGCGCTCTGCAGTTGCATTGAAAGCTAAAGCACTTATTACAACTTGCCGTCACTCTCCCCACGAAAGCGGTATCCTTGCGAAAGCAGCATCTGGAGCTCTGGAAATGATTCATTATATTACCGTACGAAACCTCGCTGAAGCTCTTCAAGAACTTCATCAAACAGGTTTTACAAGCTTTGGTCTCGATTCAGAAGGTGACAAACCTCTGGAAATAGCATTAACAGGGAATAAAATTGCTCTTGTTTTAGGAGCAGAAGGTAAAGGTTTACGTAAAAAAACACGTGAAACCGTTTGCGCTTTAACACGTCTTGATATGCCTGGAAATATTAAATCATTAAATGTTTCAAATGCAGCAACAATAGCGCTTTATGTGGCACATAAATATCTTAGATTCTAGTTTTTAATTTTTTTGTGAAACATCAAAAAAACCAACCAACAAAAAACCCGCAAGAAACCCGCCAATATGAGCTTCCCATGCTATTGAGATGCCATTTTCTTCAAACAAAATAGAAGAAATACCTATGATAAAATCAGCCGTCAGCCATACACTCACATAAATAAGCACCCCCTTAGAACACAGAGCTTTTTTGACGGACAATAAAGATCCCAAAAGTTTTTCGTTCTGCGCATTGACACCTAGATAACCACTAAAAAAACCGTAACGTGCAATAGCCCCCATCATTCCAGATACGGCACCTGACGCCCCAATAAGTGATATGGTACTTTCTTGATGAAATGTAAAATAAGTCAAAACAGAAATAACTGCCGTTAACACCCAAAAAATTAAAAAACGTAAAACACCAAAATGCCTTGCTAAAGGAGAGCCAAAAACCAAAAGCCAAACCATATTAAGAGCAACATGTTTAAAACTACTATGCATAAATGAATAACTCACCATGGTATAACAAAATGCTACAGGATCCCTCTTAAACAATGCCGGTATAAATAAAAAAAACTCAAGACCTTCAACATAAACCTGATGAGAAAAAAAATACTGAGAAATACAATAAAGACAAAAACAAAATGCTATCAAAACAACTATAATAAATGGAACATTCAACAAGGGTTCTTTAGGTTGTTTCGGCAATCGGGAAACATCATCATGTTGGTGACTAGAAACTTTCATTGTATAAAATCTCGTATTCTTTAGAGAATGGGTTATTCTTTATACAAAATAAATATACCACTCCCAGTGATGCAGAATCTTTTCAACACCTCTTCGAAGCCACTTTTTAAATTTTCAATAGCTCTACATGAAAATACGTGTATTTGATACAAAAGATTTTTAAAAGCATGAATATCAAGAATATGATTTACAAACTTAGTGATATCCTGCTTATTTAAATGTAAAGTTATCATGCAATATACAAGAACTTACGAATAGACAAACTCACTTATGAGGTAGTGTATAATAAAAATATATAAACATTGTTTTTTTACTAGAAATATATTGATCATTGCATTTTTTAACCAAGCTATACTTCACTTCGATTGATAAACTTTAAATAATCTTAAGTCTCAATTTTTTCATTAATATAGCTTGCATTTCTTCTACTCTTTGAATGAAAAACGACATCTCTATGAGAAAAAACTACCAACACTGCGTTTTCTGATATAGTAATTGGTGTTTCATGATGAATTACTCACTTGATAGTCTATTTCCCTCATAAATGCAAAAGCGTCAATCCATCTCTTTAACAAATATAAACAAGCCTTTCATTTCAACCTCTAACAGATATAATTCAAGAACTGTCTCCTATGAACTACTGAAAAAATATGTTGATTTTAATGATGCATCTTTGAATTTAAACAGTTCATGAAGGAAATTTTTATTCCTTTCTTAGACAATCTCATCTACACATCCGCCACTTGTAACGCGCAAGAGAATAGTTTGAATTAATTCAATATAAAAAAATTAAATGAGGCAATCATAGGGATTTGAACCTCTTATTAAGTTGTAAAATGATAAAGGAGCATTATAAATCAATGTATAATAGATAACACACTAATCATTAAAGAGGAAGATCTTGAGAATTCTGCTTGCAATCCTTTAACCACACATCATAAATAGGATGCTCAACAGCGTTCAAACCAGGACTATCTGCAAACATCCATCCTGTAAAAATACGCCGTATTTTTTTATCTAATGTCACTTCACTGACTTCAACAAAACCAGTTGTACGCGTTGGTTCATCTTTAGAGCTCGTATAACACGCACGTGGCGTTACCTGTAATGCACCATACTGATAAATTTTACCAAGAGTAACTTCAAAACGTGTAGTCCGCCCCGTGATTTTGTCAAGACCTGAAAAAACAGCAATTCCATTGCTAATACGCTCAGCCCGCACTCCACTATTTAAGGACAAAAACACTAACACTCCCATTAAAGAAATATATATAAAATACCTCACCCCTAACAATAAAAAAAATCTCATCATATCAAAACAATCGTACCTTAAAAAATAATTCTTTTCATAACATAGAGTCAAGTAAGACAAAAATACACGCGCACATTAAAACATTTTATTTTTTAGGTGACCACGCATCATAATCTTCATGCACACGAGAACGTTCTCCGTTGGAGGTGATAGCCCCCTTCGGTCGATAGTCCTCACTTGTTCCTGTCATATTTGCAACATGAGGCTTTTCCCATTCATAAGGACGATAATCTTCCTGTGTTGGTGGACACTCACAGCGATGATGAATCCAGCCGTGCCAGCCTGGTGGAATAGTAGAGGCCTCAGAATAGTCTTTATAGATAACCCAACGATGCGGATAACCATCCTTATGAAGTCCTCCTTCATAATATATATTTCCAAATTGATCTTCCCCTATCCGCTTACCTTTGCGCCATGTGAAAAAACGCGTACCAATGGTGTTGCCATTCCACCATGTGAAGATTTGCTTAAAAAAACGAGCCATCTGCTATTCCATTCATTTAGTGCGCTCATGAAATTAATCATTGGAATAAAATTGTTAACGATTGAAATTCCCGAAAAATTTACTCGTAAATTCAGCTACAATCCCAATTGATAGGATAACGTGCTATCCCTTAATTTCAAGAAGATATCATATATATGGCTTCTTCTCCACCTCATAAAATTTAATCTATGCCAAGTTTCATCTTAACCAATTCATTAACAGCTTGAGGATTTGCCTTACCACCTGTTGCTTTCATTACCTGTCCAACAAACCAACCAGCTAAAGCAGGTTTGTGTTTTGCTTGCGCAACTTTATCAGAATTATTGGCAACGATCTCATCAACAGCTCTTTCAATAGCCTTCGTATCCGTTACCTGCTTCATATTTCGCTCTTCTACAATTTGGCGTGCATCTCCCCCCTCATTCCAAATAATCTCAAAAAGATCTTTGGCAATTTTTCCAGAAATAACTCCTTCTTTTATGAGATCAATAATACTTCCCAATTGATTTGGCGATACCGGTGACTCTTCAATCTCACGATTATCTTTATTTAAAGCCCCTAAAAGGTCATTAATCACCCAATTAGCAACTATTTTTCCATCACGCCCACGTGCTACTTCTTCAAAATAATCAGCAATAGCCTTTTCTGTCACAAGAATGGAAGCATCATACACTGTCAATCCCATTTCCTTAACAAAACGTGCTTTTATAGCGTCAGGCAATTCTGGTAAGTCTGCTGCCAAAGCATCCACAAATGCTTGATCAAATTCTAATGGTACAAGATCAGGATCAGGAAAATAACGATAATCATGCGCTTCTTCCTTTGAGCGCATAGAGCGTGTTTCGCCTTTAGCGGCATCAAAAAGTCGAGTCTCTTGATCTATGATGCCTCCATCTTCTAAAATTGCGATCTGACGACGCGCTTCATACTCAATTGCTTGACCAATAAAGCGAATAGAATTAACGTTTTTAATTTCACAGCGCGTTCCAAAATTTTCACCAGGACGACGAACAGATACATTGACATCTGCACGCATAGAACCTTCATCCATATTGCCATCGCAAGTGCCCAAATAACGAACAATTGTACGCAATTTTGTCATATAGGCTTTGGCTTCATCTGATGAGCGCATATCAGGTTTGGAAACAATTTCCATAAGAGCAACACCAGAACGATTAAGATCTACAAAAGACATCGTTGGATGTTGATCATGCATCGATTTTCCAGCATCCTGTTCAAGATGCAACCTCTCAATTCCCACTTCAATATCCTCAAATTGTCCATTCGAATCTGGACCAACAGATATGATAATTTTTCCTTCTCCCACAATGGGATAGCGAAATTGAGAAATCTGATACCCCTGCGGTAAATCTGGATAAAAATAATTTTTGCGATCAAAAACAGATTTTAAATTAATATGCGCCTTTAATCCTAACCCCGTTCGAACCGCTTGACGAACACATTCTTGATTAAGAACAGGCAACATACCTGGCATGGCGGCATCAATAAGTGATACATGATTGTTCGGCTCTGCACCAAATTTGGTTGATGCTCCTGAAAAAAGTTTCGAATTTGATATGATTTGCGCATGAACTTCCATGCCAATGATGACTTCCCAATCACCTGTAACTCCAGAAATAAAACGCTTAGAATCAGGAGTACGCGTATCAATGATGCTCATTGCCAATCCACTACTAATATTTTAAAATATACTCATGGCTTATCTAAAACCATTCTCTCAGTGCAATCCTAGGATATAATCTTACAAAAAGCCCGATTCCATCGAGCTTTTTCTTTTTGCATAAGTATTAAGCTTTTTTAGGAGCCTTTTTCTTAGCTGATGTTTTCTCTGTAGACGTTTCTTTCACTGCAGATTTTTTCTTTGCCGGCTTTTCTTCAGGTACATCTGATTCGTCATATTCTTTCATCAATTCTTCAACCGTCACTTTTTTATCTGTGACTTTTATCTGTGCTAATAAATAATCAATGACCTTTTCTTCAAAAATTGGAGCACGTAGATTTTCAACAGCTTCCGGAGTCCTACGGAAAAAATCCATAATCTCTTTCTCTTGTCCAGGATACTGGCGAACCTGATCAAAAACGGCTGCTTTTAGCTCATCCTCACTAACTTTAACACCAACCTTCATTCCAATTTCAGAAAGCACCAAACCAAGACGAACACGACGTTGCGCAAGGACACGATATTCCTCCCGTGCCTTTTCTTCTATAATACCTTCATCTTCAAAACTGCGCCCAGCCTTTTTCAAATCATCATTAACCTGAGCCCATATATTATTAAATTCAATCTCTAAAAGTTCTTCAGGAATTTCAAAATTATAATCAGCATCCAAAGCATCAAGAATTTGACGCTTAACTTTTTGACGTGTTACTGAACCATATTGGCTTTCAATCTGCCCACGAACAACCTCCCGTAAGCGATCTAGAGATTCTAAACCAACTTTTTGCGCTGCTTCATCATCAATTTTTAACTCATCTGGTTTAAAGACAGCTTTGACACTAATGTCAAACTCTGCTTCCCGTCCCGCCAAATGTGCTGCACTGTAATTATCAGGAAATTTAACAGAAATGGTTTTTGCATCCCCAGCTTTAACACCAACCAATTGCTCTTCAAAACCAGGAATAAATTGTTTTGACCCAAGAATCAGTTGTGCATCACTATCTGTCCCACCCTCAAATGGAACGCCTTCAAGCTTACCTTGATAATCTATGGTAATACGATCATCTTCTTCAGAAGCCCCCTCTTTTAGGGAATAATTACGCGTAGAAGAAAGGACGCGATTGACTTGATCATCAATATCCTGTTCAGAAATAGTTGCAATTTCACGAACAATCTCAATATGTTCAAAATCTTTAATTTCAATTTTTGGTAAAACTTCATACTTTATACTAAAAGTAAAATCGGCTTTGCCATCTAGAATTTTTTCATCTTCATCTATATCAATTTTTGGCTGCATCGCTGCACGTTCATTGCGGTCTGCTAAAATAGAACGGGGTGCATCACTAAGTATCTCATTGAGAATCTCCGCCATAAAGGATTTACCATACATTTTTCGCAAATGCGCACCAGGTACTTTACCGGGACGAAAACCATTAAGCTTGATTTTTCCCTTGGTATCATCCAATCGTTCATTCAACTTTTCTTCTAAATCTTTCGCTGGAACCACGATCTTAATTTCGCGCTTCAGTCCTTCATTAAGCGTCTCGGTAACCTGCATTAAACACCTTCATTTTTCTAAGGAGAGGGATAAACCCACTCTAATAATCATTACATTCTAACACTTCGAGTGTTACATTTACCATGAAGCGGAATTTCAGACACGTAGAAATCCGTAGCACTTAAGGGATTGCTTTGGTGCGGATGAAGGGACTCGAACCCCCACGGTCTCCCGCCAGAACCTAAATCTGGTGCGTCTACCAATTTCGCCACATCCGCTCAAACTTACAAGCTAATAACCTTATACAAGCGGCGTCTCTATACCATTAATTACAGAAAAAAAGCAAACAAATATATTAAAAAAAACAAAATCTATGCTTTTCATACATAACTCCTTACGCTAAAAGTCAATTATGTTAAAGACATTTGATATCCCAATTCATATCATCGGTGGCGGTCTTGCGGGGTGTGAAGCGAGCTGGCAAATCGCTCAATCAGGAATTCCTGTTGTTTTGCATGAAATGCGACCCGAAAAAAAATCAGATGCCCATAAAACCGATAAATTGGCAGAACTGGTTTGTTCAAATTCATTTCGTTGCGATGATTCATTAACAAATGCCGTAGGGCTTTTACATGCTGAAATGCGATTAGCGAAATCGTTAATTATGAAAGCTGCTGATGCCAACAAAGTTCCCGCAGGTAGTGCCCTTGCTGTTGACCGTGATGGATTTTCAAAAACCGTTACAACAGCACTCGAAAACCATCCTCTTATAACAATCAAACGTGAAGAAGTTCAAGAAATTCCTAAAACTTGGAAACATGTTGTCATTGCAACGGGTCCTCTTACATCGCCTGCACTTGCTCAGGAATTACAAACAATAACCGGTATAAAAGCTCTTTCTTTTTTTGATGCGATTGCACCTATTATCCATACCGATAGTATTGATATCAACATTTGTTGGTATCAATCTCGCTATGATAAAATTGGTCCTGAGGGAACAGGAAAAGATTATCTTAATTGTCCCCTCAACAAAGAACAATATAAAACATTCGTTGAAGCATTAAAAAATGCTGAAAAAACAGAGTTTCGTGACTTTGAAAAAACGCCCTATTTTGATGGATGCCTCCCCATTGAAATTATGGCTGAGCGCGGACTTGAAACATTAAGACATGGTCCTATGAAACCTATGGGCTTAACCAATACCCATAACCCTACAGTTAAACCCTATGCTGTCGTTCAATTACGCCAAGATAATAAACTTGGAACACTTTACAATATGGTCGGCTTTCAAACAAAACTGAAATATGGTGAACAAATTCGTATTTTTAGAATGATTCCCGGTCTTGAAAAAGCAGAGTTTGCGCGTCTTGGTGGTCTTCACCGCAATACCTATCTTAACTCGCCAATCATTCTTGATCAAACCCTTCGTTTAAAACAAAAAAAACAACTACGCTTTGCAGGGCAAATTACCGGATGTGAAGGTTATGTAGAATCGGCGGCAATAGGGCTTCTTGCTGGACGTTTTGCTGCTGCCGAATATCATCATATTTCTCCTTACCTACCCCCACAAACTACAGCATTCGGAGCCCTTTTGAATTATATTACGGGGGGACACATCATAGATGAAAAAGCAGAAACACAGTCCTTTCAGCCAATGAATATTAATTTCGGACTATTTCCCCCTATTACTTCGATTAAAGATTCAGGAAAGCACTTACCAAGTAAAGAAAAAAAATTAGTAAAAAAACAAGCCATAACAGCGAGAGCTCTCAATGATTGTACTCAGTGGTTAGCAGATAAAGAATCAAAGAGTTCCTGTTTATAAAAAGCACACAATTCGCCTCTCACCTATTGAATAGATTTTTGTGACTCTCGTGAAAAAATCATTCTAAAGCCTTTTAAAGACTGTCTCCCCCAATCAATAAATACTACCCTACGTTTCATCATTTATTCAATTATGTAGGTGCTGTAAAATAACTTTTAGCTATAAAAAACCTTTACTGCTATTAACAATTATGATTTAATGACTAAACGTAAAATAGATGGAAAATACACAAGCAATACTATATTATCTCTATCGAGAGATATTACGTAATATACATTATTCATAAGAGTAATTTTTCCGTTTTTTAACTTCCTCTCTCAAAATTTGTGATATTCTCTCATTTTAACTCTTGTGTGATGAAGAAAAAGCGCTCGCTTGCATATCACAAGTGAAATAAAGATATGGAAAGAATATTTGTAGGATAGAGCTTGATCTATCTCTTCCCTCTCAAATGCCAAGAAAAATCACAATATTGAAAGCGAAATCTGAATATCATAAGATTCTTTTATTTCAGACTCTCTTATAATAAATCAATGAAAATTATCCTCTTAGTGTATCACAAGCAAAGTTAGCGTATAAGTAAAAAAATAAAACTATCCTTTATGCACGCGTCTCAGATATTGAGGGCTGTGGTCGCAACATTATAGGAACTGAGAAAATAGTACGGTGGCACCAACATGCGCTTTTATTAAGCGTAAATGGTAGTATATAATAACTTTTATAGACTTTACAGAGTTTTTTGCCTCACACTATTTACGGATCTTGTTTTGAAATAAACACCGTGACACTTCAGCATAATAAAAGTTAACATTACATTTTATAAGCCATACCAGTGATTCATTAATCCAGTGCAATATTTTGTTGAAAAGGCTAAAAAATATCTCAAAGTTTTATATGAAAAACACGCATAACACATGTGTTTAAAAAAACCCGCTTATAAATAAATCGGGTTTTTTTAATGTAGCTTAAATTATTTTTTATTAACTGCTTCTTTAAGGCTTTTTCCTGCAGAAAATTTGGGTACAGAACGTGCTGGAATATCGATTTCAGCACCCGTTGAAGGATTACGCCCCTTTGTTGCAGCACGATGAGAAACTTCAAAAGAGCCAAAACCTGGAAGACGAACATCTCCCCCTGAAGCCAAAGCTTCTGTTACAGAAGCCATAAAAGCATCAACAGCAGCACCAGCTTGCGCTTTCGAAACACCTGCCTTTTCAGCAACGGAGCTAACCAATTCACTTTTATTCATAAAATATTTCCTTTCCCTATATTACCTGACAACATAACTTAATCATGTTATTGGTCAGTTTATTGAAAAGTACAGCAAACAGAAGTCTTATTTTTATTCGAAACATTGTTTTTTTAGCAATAATCACAGTTATTCACGGAATTTTTCACTTTTTCCAACAAAAAACAGAATAATAACCTCAACAACGCCTTCTGCCACCTAAAAAATGCCGTTATAAATGAGATAAGTGAATCAGTGCGCAATCTGTATTCCTTCACTATCACTGCTCTCTGACCGGATCGGGACAGCCACTGTAGAGGGTTCTTTCCATTCAATAGTATCTGGAAAACGAACCAAAGCATGTTTCAAAACTTCACTCACATGATTTACCGGAATAATTTCCATATTATTTTTGACATCATCTGGAATATCAACCAAATCTTTTGCGTTGTCTTCAGGAATAAGTACCTTTTTTATCCCTCCTCGAAGAGCTGCTAGGAGTTTTTCTTTTAATCCACCAATTGGTAAAACGCGTCCACGTAAAGTAATTTCACCAGTCATTGCAATATCTTTATGCACAGCTACTCCTGTAAGGACCGAAACAATTGCTGTCACCATTGCAACCCCAGCAGATGGGCCATCTTTTGGTGTCGCTCCCTCTGGAACATGAACATGGATATCGCGTTTTTCAAAAAGTGGAGGTTCAATACCAAAATCAACAGCACGAGAACGTACATAAGATGCTGCCGCTGAAATGGACTCTTTCATTATATCACGTAAATTTCCAGTTACAGTCATCTTACCTTTGCCGGGCATCATAACTCCTTCAATGGTCAATAACTCTCCACCGACTTCTGTCCACGCAAGGCCTGTTACAACACCAATTTGATTTTCTCCTTCAATCTGATTGTAATGATAACGTTTAACACCCAAGAAATCATGAATATTATTTTCTGTAACTTTTACAGATTTTTGATGCGTTTTGAGAATTTTTGTAACGGATTTGCGGGAAATTTTCATGAGTTCACGCTCAAGGTTACGAACGCCTGCCTCACGCGTGTAAAACTGAATAATCGACCTTAGTGCTCCATCAGAAATACTGAGTTCTTTTTTAGACAAACAGTGATCTTTTAGTGCCTTTGGTAAAAGATGCTGTTTAATAATTTCCATTTTCTCACATTCAGTATAACCAGCAATACGAATAATTTCCATACGATCCATTAACGGACCTGGAATATTAAGCGTATTGGCAGTTGTGATAAACATGACATCAGAAAGATCATATTCAACTTCCAAATAGTGATCAATGAATGTACTATTTTGTTCAGGATCAAGAACTTCTAATAAAGCAGATGAAGGATCTCCACGAAAATCTTGTCCCATTTTATCAATTTCATCAAGCAAGAAAAGCGGATTAGATTTTTTTGCTTTTTTCATAGACTGGATAATTTTTCCAGGCATCGAACCAATATATGTTCGGCGATGTCCGCGAATTTCTGCTTCATCCCGGACACCTCCCAATGAGATACGAACATATTCACGCCCCGTCGCCTTTGTAATGGAGCGCGCTAATGATGTTTTTCCTACACCAGGAGGACCTAACAAACAAATAATGGGACCTTTTATCTTTGACGCGCGACTTTGTACGGCCAAATATTCAATAATTCGCTCCTTAACTTTTTCAAGACCGAAATGTTCATTATTCATGACCTTTTCAGCAAAATCTAAATTGTTTTTAATTTTAGATTTTTTACCCCAAGGCATTGCTAATAACCAATCGAGATAGTTACGTACAACTGTCGCTTCTGCAGACATAGGAGACATATTCCGTAATTTTCTCAATTCTGCCCCAGCTTTTTCCTGTGCTTCCTTGGATAGTTTTGTATTCTTGATACGTTCTTCTAATTCAGAGAGTTCATCTCGGCTATCATCTCCTGCTCCTAACTCTTTTTGAATAGCCTTCATCTGCTCATTGAGATAATATTCTCGTTGGTTTTTTTCCATTTGCCGTTTAACATGCGAACGAATACGTTTTTCAACCTGCAAAACAGAAATTTCTCCTTCCATAAAAGACAGAACACGTTCAAGACGGGCCCGTACAGGTAAGAGCTCTAATAATTCCTGTTTTTCTGCCAGTTTAATCATCAAATGAGAAGCAATCGTATCAGCAAGCTTAGAAGGATTATCGATCTGGCCAATCGCATTGACAACTTCAGGAGAGATTTTTTTATTAAGCTTTACATAGTTTTCAAAATAAGCAATCACTGACCTTGAAAGAGCTTCAATCTCAACATCACTCTCTCTAGGTTCTTCTGTAACAGTTGCAAAAGCCTGATGATAACCTTCACTTAAAGCAAATTGACTAATTTTTGCACGTGCAGTTCCTTCAACCAAAACCTTTACAGTACCATCAGGAAGCTTTAAAAGTTGAAGAATATTAGCAAATGTACCAATATGATAAATATCCTCTGATTTTGGATCGTCATCAGAGGCATTTTTTTGTGTCACCAATAGTATTTGCTTGTCAACCGCCATCGTTTCTTCAAGAGCACGAATTGATTTTTCGCGGCCCACAAAAAGTGGAACAATCATATGGGGGAAGACAACAATATCACGAAGAGGTAAAACAGCATAAACCCCATCTCTCACTTCATCTGTCTTTTCATCAATATATTGCATAACTCTCCTTTCTGGAGCCTATGAGCTATCTACAACAACCAGCCCACCTTTAGAAAACCTCAGCTCTTCACAGTACATGAAGTGGTAATTACTAATACATAAATCAAGCATTATAATGATATTATTAGAAATACCCCTCAAATACCGTTCATTACCATCTTTTATATTGTGCATCGCACAATGTCATGCTGATACATTTTCTTTATCGTCTGCACGTTCTGAGTAAATATAAAGAGGACGCGCCTTCCCATCAACGACATCACTCGAAATAACCACTTTTTGAACGCCTTCAAGAGCCGGTAGCTCAAACATCGTCTCAAGAAGGATCTTCTCCATAATAGAACGTAAACCACGAGCACCAGTTTTACGTTCAATTGCTTTCTTTGCAATAACACGTAAAGCATCTTCATGAAATGCTAACTCAACATTCTCCATTTCAAAAAGACGCTGATATTGCTTTACTAACGCATTTTTAGGTTGTGATAAAATTTGCATGAGGGCGTTAACATCTAAATCCTCTAAAGTAGCGACTATAGGAAGGCGTCCAATAAACTCTGGTATTAAACCAAATTTTATAAGATCTTCAGGCTCTAAATCACGAAAAATTTCACCGACACAACGCTCATCAGGAGCTTTAACGGTCGCAGAAAAACCAATAGAAGTTTTTTCACCACGCCCTGAAATAATCCGTTCTAAACCTGCAAAAGCTCCCCCACAAATAAATAAAATGTTTGTGGTGTCAACCTGAAGAAACTCTTGTTGCGGATGTTTACGTCCACCTTGAGGAGGAACAGAAGCAATCGTTCCTTCCATAATTTTTAATAATGCTTGCTGAACTCCTTCCCCCGAAACATCTCTTGTAATAGAAGGATTATCTGCTTTACGAGAAATCTTATCAACCTCATCAATATAAACAATACCACGCTGCGCACGTTCAACATTATAATCTGCTGCTTGCAGAAGCTTAAGAATAATATTTTCAACATCTTCACCCACATAACCTGCTTCAGTCAAAGTGGTTGCATCCGCCATCGTAAAAGGCACATCAATAATACGTGCTAATGTTTGTGCAAGATAAGTTTTACCACAGCCCGTGGGACCAACAAGAAGAATATTTGATTTAGCCAACTCAATATCATTGCTTTTAGACTGATGCGCCAACCGTTTATAATGATTATGAACAGCAACAGAAAGAACACGCTTCGCATGCTGCTGACCAATAACATAATCATCAAGAACTGTTATAATTTCCTGTGGCGTAGGCACACCATCACGCACCTTAACCCCAGAAGACTTATTTTCTTCCCGAATAATATCCATGCAAAGCTCTACACATTCATCACAGATAAATACAGTAGGCCCCGCAATGAGCTTACGCACCTCATGCTGGCTCTTGCCGCAGAACGAGCAATAGAGAGTATTTTTTGATTCGTTCCCGCTATTGCTAATTTTGCTCATTTTTCTTTCCTTTCACCACGATACATGAATACTTTACCTTTTCAAAGGAAGCTTTTTATCATGAAAACTAAAAGACATATAGAAAACCATGCATGTCTTAATATTTTTAGGTGTTTCTCTTATTTTGCGATATTTTTTATAAAACTCTTTGATTTAAAGTAGCTGTTTTTTCTATAAAAATTCTTAATCTTTTTCTTCTTTTTCAGTTTCTGCACGATATTGTATAACATCATCAACTAAGCCAAACGCTTTGGCTTCTTCTGCTGTCATAAAATGATCGCGATCGAGAGTTCTCTCAATAACCTCATAATCTTGACCTGTATGTTGAACATAAATTTCATTTAAACGCCGTTTCATCTTTATAATATCTTGCGCATGTCGCTCAATATCTGAAGCTTGACCTTGAAAACCACCAGATGGTTGATGCACCATAATACGTGCGTTTGGCAATGTAAAACGATGACCTTTTGCTCCAGCTGTTAACAATAAAGACCCCATAGATGCCGCCTGCCCCATGCAAAGCGTAGAAACAGGAGGGCGAATAAACTGCATAGTATCATAAATAGCCATACCAGATGTTACGACACCACCTGGAGAATTAATGTAAAGACTAATTTCTTTTTTAGGATTTTCTGCTTCCAAGAAAAGCAATTGTGCACAAACAAGCATTGCCATACCATCTTCGACAGGCCCATTAATAAAAATAATCCGCTCCTTTAAAAGACGGGAAAAAATATCATAGGCCCGTTCACCACGATTGGTTTGTTCAATAACCATAGGAACAAGGCTTAATGCTGTTTTCATTGGATCACTCATATTTTTACTTTCCGTTCATATAACAACAGCTCTTTACACATTCAATGTTTTTATCCATATGTTAACATTACTCTCTTGCGCAAGCTACAATCAAGAGCTGTTTAAGATAGATTAAAATCTCAATAGTTAAAATAGCAATAATAACTCTACCTAAACAAATGATGAACATCAGGAATGCGAGATACCGGCCAATGGTAAAAACTTCCTTCCTGAGGTCTTTTCGTGGTCTTTGTCTTTCTGTGAATATGAAAGCCTATCAAGCGTGAATCTGTAAGTGGCTTTACACCAAAAGTTGGTTCAAAAATACGTTCAGTTTTTCGCCCAATCCAATAATAAAAAGTTTCCTTTTCCTTTGCTTCATAAAAAAACCATATCGTTTTGCTAATCGTGAAATACCATCATTGCCAAATATCGTAACGCCAAGACTTCCTGGTAAACGCGGTATTTTTTTCCTCTTTAACCAGAACGATCTCCAAACACGACGCTTAAATCCAAGCCAATGCGGAATAATTTCTGTGCCTACCCAATAATCTTCAAATATTTTTATAATAGGGTTATTGGGCGGAAAATAAAGTGCAGAAACGCCTACTCTTGTATTATTTTCTCTTGCCAACCAAACCTTATCTGCATCTGGATGAAATTGTTTAACAAGGTAAACATCTGTATCTAACCAAACACCTTGTTGATATTTCATCAGCATAACACGAAAAAAATACGAGAACTGAACAATTGTACACCCTGGTTTATCATCAGAAAAATCGGGATCAAGGCGATCAATTGCTGAGCGTGGTAAAATTGATTCGGCTTCATGCAACTCAACACCAGCAGGGAGATTATCTATTTTTTTATCATAACTAAAAAGCTTAACGCGCTGTCCAGTTTTAACCATTGAGGACAAACAAAGCCTATCCACCAATCTTAATTGTCCACTATACCCAAAAGTACAAATATCCATAGATAATATATCAAAAATATTCTAAACTTACGCGAAAGAGTTGTTCAACATCACGAACCTTATCAGCAAGAGCAAAAATCACTATTCTATCACCAGACAAAATACGCGTATCTGCGGAAAGCTGTATTATTGTCTTATTGCGATAAATTGCACCAATTCTCAAACCATCTGATAAATTGAGCTCTGATAATGACTTACCAACCAATGAAGATGTTTGCATCACTTCAGCTTCAATAATTTCTGCTCGACCATTAAAAACTGAATGAACAGAACGAATACGCCCACGGCGCATTTGTTGCAAAATTCTCGATATTGTAACGCTATGGGGATTAAGGTATGCATCCACACCAACAGCACGACTAAATTCTTGGTAGGCAACATTATTAATCAACACCATATTGGCTTTGCAGCCCAATCTTTTAGCAATAATAGCGCTTAAGAGATTAACCTGATCTTGATTGGTCAATGTAATCATTAAATCGGACTGATCAATTCCCGCATCTTGAAGAATCACTGGATCTAACACGTTACCGTATAAAACTGTTGTTTTTTCAAGCTGATCAGCAATTGTGAGGGCTCTTTCTCTATGCGATTCTATAATCTTCAATTTTAATTTATGGAAACGCTTTTCAATAGCCTGTGCAACATAAAGGCCAATGTGCCCCCCCCCTGCAATAATCATGCGGTGGGCATCTTGTTCTTGATGACCAAAAAGCCCAACAGCACGACGCATCTGTTCACGAGAAACAACAAGATAGGTTATATCACCAACGCGTAATTGCGTTTCTGAATGTGCAACCAATAATTCTGCGCCACGTTTTATAGCAGTAACCGTCGTATGAAGATCTGGAAAAAGCTCTGTTAATTGACGCAAAGGTGTATTAATAACTGGACAATCTTCCATGCATTCCAAAGCTAGCGCAACAATATCATCATTACAAAAATAAAGAACATCTATTGCACCAGGTAAAGCAATACGGCGCAAAACCATTTCACCAACTTCAACTTCTGGCGAAATAACCACATCAATGGGAATATTCTCTCTGGAAAAAAGCGTCTTATAACGTGGTTCTAAATAAGATTGTGAACGAATACGAGCAATTTTTGTAGGCACATTAAATAATGAATGTGCTACTTGGCAAGCTACCATATTGACTTCATCAAACAAAGTGACAGCAATCAACATATCAGCTTTGTCTGCATCTGCAGCCAAAAGAACTTCAGGACGTGAACCGTGACCAACAAAACCTCTCACATCCAATGTATCGCGAATCTTTTCAATTAATCTCGTTTCAATATCAATAACAGTAACATCGTGATTTTCAGCAGCAAGACGCTCTGCTATCCCATAACCAACCTGTCCTGCTCCGCAAATAATAACACGCATCGCTTTAAGAAACTCCAAGCGCTTTAAGTTTACGGTGCAAAGCTGAACGTTCCATGCCTATAAATTCAGCAGTACGTGATATATTTCCACCCAAACGCCCAATCTGCGCCACTAAATATCTCTTTTCAAACAATTCTCGTGCTTCACGTAACGGCAAATCCATTATACTTTCATCTGAATCCATTTGAAGACGTGGCAAAGAATCACTTACTTCACTGGGAAGAAAGTCCGCTGTTATAGGACCATCACCATCCCGCACAAGAATAAGAAGACGCTCAATATTATTACGTAATTGCCGCACATTACCCGGCCAAGCGTGCGTTTGCAAAATAGCAATCACATCATCACTGATTGCACGCGGTTTAATCCCAACTTGCTGTGATATTGTTTTTACAAAATAATGTACAAGTTCTGGAATATCTTCACGACGCGCTGAAAGAGGCGGAACAGCAATAGGAACAACGGAAAGACGGTGGAAAAGATCTTCTCTAAAGCGCCCATCGGAAATGAGATTTTCAAGATTTTGCGCTGTCGAAGAAATAATACGGACATCCACCTTAACACGTTTTGTGCCGCCAACTCTCTCAAATGTCTGCCCCGTTAACACCCGAAGAATCTTACCTTGAGTCTCACGTGGCATGTCAGCAATTTCATCAAGATATAATATACCGCCATGAGCTTCTTCTAAGGCACCGATCTTGCGCTCTCTTCCTTCCATTTCACTGCCAAACAGCTCTATTTCCATTCTTTCCGGAGTAATCGTTGCAGCATTTATTGTAACAAATGGCCCATTCGAACGCGTTGAGAGCGCATGAATATTTCGTGCAACAGTTTCTTTTCCTGCCCCTGAAGGACCTGTTATCATGATGCGACTATTGGTTGGTGCTACTTTTTCTATGATTTGACGCAAATTTTTTACAACTGTCGATTTTCCAAGCAACTCTAATGTCTCGTTCGAACGCTTTCGCAATTCTAAAAGCTCACGTTTTAAATTTGAGTTTTCAAGTGTTCTCTCTGCAACCAATACGAGTCTATCAGCTTTAAAAGGTTTTTCAATGAAATCATATGCCCCTCGCTTTATAGCGGAAACAGCCGTCTCAATATTACCATGACCAGAGATCATAACAACCGGAAGAGCCGGATATTGCGTTTTAATTTCATCAAGCAGTGCTAAACCATCGAGACGACTACCCTGGAGCCAAATATCCAAAAAAATGAGCTTTGGAATACGCTCACTGATTTGAGCCAATGCTTCATCAGAGTTACAAGCAACACGCGTTTCATAACCTTCATCATCTAAAATACCAGCAACAAGCTCACGAATATCTGCTTCATCATCAACAATCAAGATATCTGATACCATACTATTCCCCTATCTTATGATTTATGGCTTGTATAATACTACCCTGCTTACCCCCATCCGCCGGAAATATCAAACGGATCATCGCACCACGACCTTCATAAAAACTCTCCGGTGCATCATGAAGCTCCATGGAACCACCGTGATCTTCAATAACTTTGCGCACAATGGCTAACCCGAGCCCTGTTCCTTTTTCTCGCGTTGTTATATAGGGTTCTAATAACTTTTGTCTTTGCTCTTTAGGAAGTCCTTTCCCATTATCAACAACATCCACAACCATCCATTCCTTTTGACGATAAGAACGGACAAGAATATGACCGTGAATATTTTCCTCTCGCATAACTGAATCTATGGATTCGCTCGCGTTTTTGATAACATTGCAAAAAGCTTGTACAATGAGACGGTTATCAAATGCACCCATAAGTGGTAGACTTCCTAAATCTTGCTCAAAATGAATATCATGTCGCGTCACTTCTATCAAGAAACATGCTTCGCGCAACAATTCTCGTATATCTAAAATATGCATTTGTGGTTTGGGCATACGTGCAAAAGAGGAAAACTCATCAACCATACGCCCAATATCTCCAACCTGTCGAATAATTGTCTCAATACACCGCTCAAAGACCTCTCTATCTTGTGTAATAACTTTGTTATAACGTTTACGAATGCGTTCAGCGGATAACTGAATAGGTGTGAGAGGATTTTTAATTTCGTGTGCAATACGCCGTGCAATATCCGCCCACGCCGCTGTACGTTGTGCTGCAACAAGGTCTGTAATATCATCAATTGTTAGAACCCAAGATTGCCCCTGTCCATCATCCTCTTCCATCGTCACTTGGACATTACAGACACGCTCTTTTCCTGCAACATTTAAAGTCACCTGCTCACGATGATTTTTACGATCCAATGAACGTGCAAACTGAAAAACCTGCCAAATTTCAGCACTTAAAGATAACAGACTTTGTCCAACAACGTGTTCAGAGCGAATATCAAACATCGCTTCAATAGACCGATTAATAATTGTAATATCACCATTATCATCTATACCTGCTACTCCTGCTGTTACACCAGATAACACTGCTTCAGAAAAACGCCGCCTCTCATCAATTTGATCACGCACTGCAATCAACTCATTGCGCCGACTTTTCAATTCACTAACCATATAATTAAAAGTTTTGGATAATTGCCCAATATCTCCGTCCTTCGCGCGCACTGGCACGAAAATTTCCATATTTCCAGTAGCAACATCATCAGCAGCACTAATGAGAAGACGAATAGGACTTACTAAGCGATCAGCGACAGCAATAGCGGCCCAAATAGCTGATAAGAATAAACTAAAAAAAAGACATAAATAAAGCATACCAAATGCAACTTGCGTTAGCAGGCGATTTGCATTTAAATCACGATAACGATCTGTATTGACTTCTGTCAAACGCAAAGCAGATAAAACACCTTTATCAACGTCACGCACCAAATATAAAAATGTGTTTGGAATGTTGGTAAATTTTAAAATAATACCAAAATAATCATGAACGCCTGGTTGAAAAGAAAAAGGCCTTGCACTGGTTGCACGTTTAATAAGATTGGAAGGAGGAATTGGCAGTTTATCTTCATCACCAAGAGCACTCGATACAAAAATAGCTCCGCTAGAACTTAACAAAAACGCACCACGCAAATTGCGTCCTATAGCATGACGCGTCAATTGCATCCTATATTCAGCAGGATTACGTTCTAAGAGTTTTTTGTTATCAAGTGCAAATGCCATCGCGTAGGATAAATTTTTTAAATTTTGAAGCATTTCATCTGCATAAGCATTTGCTAAGTCAATAGAAGAGCCCACAATTTGCCGCGTTGTTGTATCAAACCATCGATCAAGTCCCAAATTTAGAGCTGGACCCGATACAAGAGCTACAGCAACAGCTGGCATTGTCGCAACAAGTGCAAACAATGAAATAAGGCGCACATGAAGACGCGATCCTGCACGCCTTGAACGCCAAGCACGAATGATCGGAATCATCTCATAAAAAACGATGACAATAAGCCCTAAAACCCAAAAACTATTAATCCCTATAAGAATAAGAGTTACTGTTCTACTGGGAACAACAGGGGTTAATCCAATAAGAATAATAAATGAAACAGAGGCCGTAAGTAAAGCCAATACAATAATTGTAATCCCTAAAAAAATATATACCTTACTTAAATGATACAACTCATCGTTATAAGTATTTTTGTCTTGAAGATTCGTCACAGATGTTATATTCATCATGAGCTTACGTACCCTTATCCCATTATTCTCATATAACCTTTTGTAGCAAAAATTGACAATACTAATACTACATTTAAAATAGGGCAAATATAGTCAATGAGAAAGAACTTCTATATTTTGTAAAATATCTTTAAAATAAACTGCGTTCGACGATACTTTACGAAGGAAATGAGATGCGATTAACAAAACAAACAAATTATGCTCTTAGAATGCTCATGTATTGTGCAGATAATCAGGGAACTCTCAGTCGTGTTCCAGAAATTGCTAAAGCATATGCCGTTTCAGAACTTTTTTTATTTAAAATCCTTCAGCTGCTTGTTCAAGCCGGTTTTATACAAACAGTGCGTGGACGCAATGGTGGAGTTAGATTGGCTAAACCCGCAGCAGAGATTTCAGTCGCTGATGTTGTGAAAGTAACAGAAGACAACTTTTCCCTCGCAGAATGTTTTGATACTGCAGAACCGACTTGCCCCTTGATCGATTTTTGTGGTTTAAATACCGCACTTCAAAAAGCATTAAATGCTTTTTTTGAGGTGTTATCCGTGATATCCCTTGCTGATCTACAACAACCATCCTTTCAAAATCATTTTAAAATTAATGACAAAAAAGCAAACTAGGATTACAATACAAGGAGATTAAGTATTTCTATTGCAGCAATAATATTAGCCGCTGGACGTGGTGAAAGAGCAGGATCTCCCCATAAAATTCCAAAACAATATCGGCTTCTAGGACAAAAGCCGATTATTTATCATACCGTGCATTGTTTTTTGCAGCATCCAGCTATCACAACAATTATCCTTGTTATTCATCCAGAAGATCGACAAATCTGTGAACAAGCTATTGGCGATTTAAAAGAGCGCCTTATTATCGTTGAAGGAGGCAATACACGTCAAATCTCTACCTTACATGGACTCCAGGCACTCAAAAAATTCAATCTCCAATATGTGCATATTCATGATGGTGCACGCCCCTTTATCGAAAACAAGCTTCTTGATAACATTCATAACACGATTACGCCTCAAGAAGGTGTTCTTCCTGTTCTGCCCATCTCTGATACCCTTAAACGTGTAAATAATCAGCATGTTTTAGAAACAATTCCCCGTACCCATCTTTATAGTGCACAAACTCCACAGTGTTTTCCCTTTGAACATATCTTAGCGGCCCATAAACAAGCGAAACAAGCTTGCAAAAAAGAATTTACTGACGACTCTGCGATTGCTGAATGGTTTGGAATTCCTATGCGTACCGTTCTTGGGGATCCTAACAACATAAAAATTACATGGCATGAAGATTTTAATACTGCACATTTATATCTCCAAAAAAAAATGCAAATGTTTCCTGATATCCGCACCGGCAATGGTTATGATGTTCACTCTTTCGAGGATGGTGATTTTCTTATATTATGTGGTATAAAAATCCCTTTTCATAAAAAATTAAATGGACACTCCGATGCGGATGTTGCTCTTCATGCATTAACAGATGCCCTTCTTGCAACTCAAGGTGCAGGAGATATCGGTACACATTTTCCTCCCTCTGATCCTCAATGGAAAAATGTATCATCAGAAATTTTTCTCCGTCATGCTCTTGATATTCTAAAACAAGCAGGTGGTCGTATCGCCAATGTTGATATCACAATTATCGCTGAAAATCCTAAAATTGGTCCCTATCGTCATGCCATGACAGAAAATCTTATGACAATACTTGCAATGACACCTGATCGAATCTCTATCAAAGCAACAACAAATGAAAGGCTTGGATTTATTGGTCGTGGTGAAGGAATTGCTGCTCTTGCAACAGCGAGCGTTCTTTATTCAGGAGAACTTCTCCAATGACATATCTTTGTGAAAAACAAGCACATGAAGTCCTTAATATCTTTCGCCAAAAAGGTTTGCTGTTAACAACTGTAGAGTCTTGTACAGGAGGACTCATTGCTGCAAGCCTCACAAATATTGCAGGATCGTCAGATGTTCTCGATTGTGGATTTGTTGTTTATTCAAATGAATCCAAAACACGCCTTATTGGCGTTTGTGCTGAACTTATAAGAACCTATGGTGCCGTTTCAAAAGAAGTTGCTCTTGCAATGGCTGAGGGTGGATTAAAACATTCACGAGCTGACATGGCAGTTTCTGTAACAGGAATTGCTGGTCCAGGAGGTGCAAGTCTTGATAGACCTGTAGGACTTGTGCATTGCGCAGTTGCTTACAAAAATCACTCCCCCTTGCACAAAGAAATGCACTTTGGTCATCTTAATCGCAATGCTGTCCGCCATGCAACTGTTGAAAATGTTTTTAAAATGATTCTGGAATTGCTTCACTGAATTCCCCATACCAATTTCAAAACTCTCTATTCCACATTGAGTCTATAATCGTCAACATCTTGAAAAAATAATTTATTGTATCACAACTTGAAAATAAAAGACCTGAATATCGTAAAGTTATCTCACTTCAATCCTATGTAGGTTGAATTAATCAAATTTATTCACTTGCACACTACAAGAGAAAAAAACTGTATAAATAAAATGATTCAAGAAAGAGATACTTGTACCTACTCTCTTAAGTGCTAAGAGCTGGCGTAACATCTTGAGAGATGGCAAATAAATGGTGCAGGCTAACTTCTTCATAAGTGTAAAGATGTGGACTTTATATACTTTTACGAGATCTATACCATTTATTATGAGCGCTATTATGAAATGGATATGACGCAAGCATATTCTATTGGGGCGTTTTGTTTAACGGATGTGCCTTCATTAAAAAAGAGAAATAAAAGCGTGAGGCTGTGCATCATCTTCATCCTTTTAAATAATATTCCTTCAATATTCTTTTGAAAGCTGAATTAAAAACAAATAGTAAAGATGGAAACCGGTTTTTACTTTCACGCTGTTATAAGCAATACGTATTGTTAAAAAATAACAGAATAGACTATGTTACCGTAGAGCCATAAATCTGATGCGCACGCTTCTCAAAAGCCTCGGTGAATTTACGAAACGCAATATCAAACATTGAGCCCATCACTAATCCAAGAGTTTTACTTTTAAATTCATAATCAATAAAAAACTCTACATTACATGCATTGGTATTTTCAATATCATGGAAAGCCCAACGATTTTCAAGATATTTGAATGGACCATCAATATATTTAACTTCTATAAGATTTTTTTCTGTCTGAAGAAATACTTGAGTCGTAAAAGTTTCACGGATAATCTTATAGCCAACGGTCATATCCGCAAGAAGTAATATTTTTTTCCCATATTCTTTTCGAGAACGTACTATTAAAGACTCACACATTGGTAAAAATTCAGGATAACGCTCAATATCTGAAACCAGATCAAACATTTCACTGGCACTATGGGTGATCTGCCGATGTATTGTAAAAATCGGCATAATTATCTCTGTAAGGAAAATTTTTCATCACGCGCTTTTTGCAAAATGACAAAATCATCTCCAGCATGATGAGATGAACGCGTCAGAGGATTAGAGGACATATGTAAAAATCCTTTTACTTTACCAATCTTTGCAAAAGACTCAAATTCTTCAGGAGGCACAAAACGAATAACCGGATGATGCTTTCGTGTAGGCTGCAAATATTGCCCTATTGTCATAAAGTCAACATCAGCAGAACGTAAATCATCCATCAATTGAAGAATTTCATTTCGCTCCTCCCCAAGCCCAACCATAATACCTGATTTTGTAAAGATTGTTGGGTCAAGTTCTTTAACGCGTTGTAACAACCGAATTGAATGAAAATAGCGCGCTCCTGGACGGACCTTTAAATATTTAGAGGGAACTGTTTCCAAATTATGGTTAAAAACATCAGGCTTAGCAGCAACAACGATTTCTAACGCGCCATCCTTATGGCGAAAATCAGGCGTAAGAACTTCAATTGTTGTCTTGGGAGCTTTTCGACGAATAGCATAAATAACTTTTGCAAAATGCTGTGCACCACCATCTGCAAGATCATCGCGATCAACAGATGTAATCACAACATGTTTTAATTCCATCCGCGCAACAGCATCCGCTACACGTTCTGGCTCATTATCATCAACGGCAAGTGGAATACCTGTTGCAACGTTACAAAAAGCACAAGCACGCGTACATATTTCACCTAAAATCATAAAGCTAGCATGCCGCTGGCTCCAACATTCGCCAATATTAGGGCAACCAGCTTCTTCACATACAGTCACTAACTTATGCGTACGTACAATACCATGTGTTTCCTTATAAATTGGTGATGTTGGCGCTTTTACACGAATCCAATCTGGCTTTTTTTGAACGCTTGTATCAGGACGATGTGCCTTTTCAGGATGACGCAAACGTCTATTTGTAACTCTATCAACAACCGTAACCATTTAAGCCTTTGCCTTATAAATACGAAGTAACAATCAAAAATATAAAATCTTCCATACAATCTAGTCATCAAGCGTTTAAAACTTGACCATAAGCATCCAATACACTTTCTTTTATCATTTCCGATAAGGTCGGATGTGGAAAGACAGTATGCATTAATTCTTCTTCTGTTGTTTCAAGATTCATGGCAATAACAAAACCTTGTATCAATTCTGTTACCTCAGCCCCTACCATATGGGCCCCAAGAAGCTGTCCTGTTTTTTTATCAAAAATCGTTTTTACTAACCCCTGATCTTCACCCAAAGCAATCGCCTTGCCATTCGCAGCAAAAGAATAACGACCAATCCGTATATCATAACCTGCTTCTTTTGCTGTAGCTTCTGAAAGCCCTACAGAAGCAACCTGTGGTGTACAATATGTACACCCTGGTATTTTTCTTTTATCAAGCGGATGAGCACTCTTCAAACCTGCAAGATGCTCAATACATATTACACCTTCTTCTTCTGCTTTATGTGCCAACATAGGAGGACCAGCTACATCACCAATAGCATAAATGCCTTCCACTCCCGTCCAACTCCATTCATCGGTTACAATGCATCCGCGATCGGTTTTTATACCTAATGCTTCCAATCCAAGATTTTCAATATTACCCTGAACCCCAACAGCTGAAATGAGCCTATTAGCTGTGATTTTTTCTGTCTTACCCTTTACATCAATATGTGCGGTGAGAGAATCAGAGGCTTTTTCAACCTTTGTTAATTTTGCTTGCGTAAGGATTCGTATACCTCTTTTCTCTAACTGCTTACGAGCAAATGTTGAAACTTCAACATCTTCAGTTGGCATAATATGAGGCATCATTTCAACAACAGTTACCGTCGCCCCCATATCATGATAAAAAGAGGCAAATTCAATACCTATTGCCCCTGATCCTATTACCAAAAGCGATTTCGGTATTGTGTGAGGAATCATAGCTTCAAAATAAGTCCAAATAAGCTTTCCATCTGGCTCAATACCAGGAAGATAACGAGGGCGTGCACCCGTTGCAATAATGACATGCTTTGCTTGATAGTTCCCCTCTCCTAATGTTCCTTTAGGGACCGGATTTTGCGGTTGCATAATCGGTTTGGCAGATGAAGAAACCATAATTTCCGCAAGCTCACTCTCTTCCGCCTTCTTGGTAAGCTTAGCTTCACCCCAAATAATATCAATTTTGTTTTTTTTCATCAAAAAACCAACACCAGCATTTAAACGTGCTGAAACTCCACGCGAACGTGCCACAACATCTTTGATATTTGCTTCAATTGAACCGTTAAGCTTTAAACCATAATCTTTCGCATGTTCAGCAAAATGTTTCATTTCCGCTGAACGTAGAAGAGCCTTTGTTGGAATACATCCCCAATTTAAGCAAATCCCACCTAAATGTTCACGTTCAACAATCGCAGTCTTAAAGCCACATTGTGCCGCACGAATTGCGGTTACATATCCCCCTGGACCTGATCCAATCACAATTACATCATAAAGATTTGCCACAGTAATTCCTCCATGGATATATATATAAAACGGATATGCATTTTTTGAACTTAAGACTGAAAAACAACATGACAGCATTATCCTATGTCTTTTGCTTTAAGCTTCAAGTAAATGCTTTACCCAAACCAGAAATAGCAATAGCATTGCTCTTCAAACTCTTTAAATTTGTTTTTATTCTCTTAACACACTTTCTCACAATTTACCTGAAGAACTGTTAAACAGTTCAAACCAACATAGCTAATGGGTTTTCAATCATCTTCTTAAAAGTCCGCGCGAGCTCTGCTGCTAAAGCACCATCGACAGCACGATGATCCACAGAAAGTGTAACTGACATAACTGTCGCAACGACTAATGCATTATTTTTAACAACGGCGCGTTGGTCCCCTGCACCAATCGCAAAAATCGTTGCATGCGGTGGATTAAGGATAGCAGAAAAACTTTTTATATCATACATCCCCATATTTGATACAGCTGTTGTTCCACCCTGATATTCTTCCATTTTTAACTTGCCCTCACGCGCACGCTTTGCAAAATCCTTCATCTCTTTGGAAATAAGTGATAACGGCTTTTCCTCTGCATGGCGAATAATCGGTGTAATTAATCCATTGGGAATAGAAACAGCAACCCCAACATCACAATGTTTATGATGAAGCATTCCGCCTTCAAGCCAAGAGACATTCGCATCAGGAACCGCTTTCAACGAAAGTGCGACAGCTTTGATCACCATATCATTAACAGAAAGCTTATAAGTAGGCTGATTTTCTTCGTTCCTCTTAACCATTGGTGCAGCAGCATTCAGTTGTGTACGCAGTGCTAATAGCGCATCAAGTTCACAATCTACCGTTACATAGAAATGTGGAACTCTCTGTTTTGATTCCATCAAACGTGTCGCGATTGTTTTACGCATATTATTATGGGGTGCGAAGATATATTCATCCTCTTTAAAGAGTTTCAATATCTGTTTGTCAGAAGCACCTGTAGCTACTAGCTCCCCTATCTGTGATGAATAAGACACTTTAGAAATATCACTGCTCACAACTTTTTCTACATCGCGCTTGATAATACGCCCATGCGGACCACTTCCAGAAATAAGGGATAAATCAAGACCTTCCTGAGATGCTAATCGCCGCGCTAAGGGAGAGGCAAAAAGACGCGCTTCCTTTTTATCTTGCTGTATTAATTGCTGAGCTGATGATTCATGAGACATTTTTGTACCCTTTGAGTCCGTCTGTTTCAGAGAATCTGTCTGTTTGATGCCCTCTTGTTCTTGTCTTGTAGAAGAAGAGATTTCTTCCGCAATTTTTGCAGCTTCAGTTAAATCTTCACCTTCTTCTGCTAAAACAACAATTAAAGCATTTACTTTAACGCCTTGTGTTCCGGCAGGAACAACAATTTTGGCAACCCTACCTTCATCAACGGCTTCGACTTCCATTGTCGCTTTATCCGTCTCAATTTCAGCAATAACATCACCAGAGGAAACCTTATCTCCCTCCTTAATATTCCATTTTGTTAAATTTCCCTCTTCCATCGTAGGGGAAAGCGCTGGCATTGTAATTTTAATGGGCATTATGCTTTCCTCCGTTATGCTCTGTATGTCACAGCCTTAACGGCCTCAATAATTTCAGCAGTATTAGGCAAAGCCAACTTCTCAAGATTAGCGGCATACGGCATCGGAACATCTTTACCAGAAATCGTAGCAATTGGCGCATCAAGATAGTCAAAAGCCTGCTGCATAACACGCGTTGCTATTTCAGTTCCCACGGATGACTGAGGAAATCCCTCTTCAATTGTTACCAAACGACCTGTTTTTTTAACTGAAGAAAGAATTGTTGGAAGATCCATCGGGCGAATGGTTCGTAAATCAATCAATTCAACATCAATACCAAGTTGTTCAATTTCCGACAACGCTTGAACAGCATAATGCATTCCAATTCCACACGCGACAATCGTCACATCTTGTCCAGACTTATGAATACGCGCCTTCCCAATAGGCAAAACAAAATCATCCAGTTGAGGAACATCAAATTGATGCCCATACAAAATCTCATTTTCAAGAAAAATAATAGGATTATCATCACGAATAGCAGCTTTCAGTAAACCTTTTGCATCTGCAGCACTATAAGGCATGACAACTTTCAGACCTGGCACATGACTATACCATGCAGCATAGCATTGAGAATGTTGAGCACCAACACGGGCAGCCGCACCATTGGGACCTCGGAAAACCATAGGAGCGGTCATTTGTCCACCAGACATATAACGTGTTTTTGCTGCAGAGTTAATAATTTGATCCATCGCCTGCATCGCAAAATTAAAGGTCATAAACTCGACAATGGGACGTAACCCTCCAAAAGCAGCCCCAACAGCCAACCCAGCAAAGCCGTGCTCTGTAATTGGGGTATCAATAACTCGATGTTCCCCGAATTCTTCCAACAAACCTTGACTAACCTTATAGGCACCTTGATATTGCGCGACCTCTTCCCCCATGAGAAAAACTTTTTCATCACGCCGCATTTCTTCAGCCAAAGCCTGATTAAGCGCTTCACGAACTGTCATTGTAACCATTTGTGTTCCCGCTGGAATATCAAAATTAAGAGATGTATCAAAAGTAGGAGCAACCTGCGGAACTGACGATGCCAGAGGAAGAGCAGATTCCTTAGTTTTTTGTGCTGTATCAGTAGGTTGCGAAATATCCTCAGCACGCTCGCCTTCTTCTAACAAAATCGCAATAACAGTGTTAACCTTTACGCCTTCAGAACCTTCAGGCACAAAAATTTTACCAAGAGTACCTTCATCAACGGCCTCTACTTCCATTGTAGCCTTATCCGTTTCAATTTCAGCAATAACATCGCCAGAGCTAACCTTATCACCTTCTTTCTTGAGCCATTTAGATAGTTTACCTTCTTCCATAGTTGGTGAAAGCGCCGGCATCAAAATATCAATAGACATACTTGCTTCCCTCGCATCAAACTAAAATATCAGTATAGAGCTCAGAAGCATCTGGCTCTTGATCACTTTGTGCAAAATCTACCGCATCAGCAACAATTGCACGGACCTCTTTCTCAATAGATTTTAAATCGTCTTCGCTCGCCCAATTTTTTTTAAGAATCCGACTTTTTACTTGATCAATCGGATCGTGCTCCTCTTTTATTTTTTGGACTTCTTCCTTTGAACGATATTTTGCTGGATCAGACATGGAATGACCACGATAGCGATAGGTCTGCATATCAAGAATGATCGGTCCTTTACCTGATCGTGCCCAAGAAATTGCTTCATCAGCAGCTCCTTTTACTGATCGAACATCCATACCGTCAACAACAATACCTGGAATTTCAAAAGAAAGACCACGTCGGGAAAAATCAGTTTCTGCAGATGCACGTGAAACTGACGTTCCCATAGCATACTGATTGTTTTCAATAATATAAACAACGGGAAGCTTCCAAAGTGACGCCATATTAAAACTCTCGTAAACCTGTCCCTGATTCGCAGCGCCATCACCAAAATAAACCAATGTCACATTATCTTTACCAAGATACTGATTCGAAAATGCCAAACCTGAACCAATGGGAACCTGCGCACCAACAATACCATGTCCTCCATAAAAGTTCTTTTCTTTAGAGAACATATGCATCGAGCCACCTTTCCCTTTGGAAAAGCCACCTTGACGTCCCGTTAATTCTGCCATGACACCACGCGGACTCATCCCAACGGCTAACATATGACCATGATCACGGTAAGACGTAATAACCTGATCACCTTCTTTTGCCGCTTTCAATGTTCCTATAACAACAGCTTCCTGACCAATATAAAGGTGACAAAATCCCCCAATAAGCCCCATACCATAAAGTTGTCCTGCTTTTTCTTCAAAACGGCGAATTAAAAGCATTTCACGATAAGCATCAATTTCTTCTTCTTTTGTAAAATCTGCTATTGGTGCTTTCTTTGTGGTGCTTGATAATGCAGTGCGCGCCGCCGACGCAGAATTTTTTTTAAGTCGTTCTGCCATATTAAACTCCCTTTTATGATTATTTAGGAATAACCTTTACGAACAAAAGTTACAAGCCTTATCAATCGGCTTAAACAATATCATTGCTGATTGTCGTTTAAATTAAGCGATTTTTCATTTACCTTTGGTATCATTTCGAAGTATTAAGATTGTCAGTTCATTTGGCTTAGAAAAGTTTAAGTTTTTTCGGACATACTCATCCAACATATCTTTTTCTATATGCCCATTGCGTAAAAGAGAAATACGCTTTTCCATAAATATCCGCTTAGCTTCTATTTTATGAAGCTCCTTTTCTAATTCGCTAATATGCTGATTAACTTCACTGCGTGAATACAACCCATACTCACCATGATAAATGTGATAACTGAAATAGCTTAAGACTCCCACCGTCATAAGAGGTAGTACAAAGCGTACTTTGATTGATCGACGTTTCTGCTTTGTCCACATAAAATAGCACAGTCTTTACAGCTCAAATTTCTTAATATTTTGCTCAACTATGCATGATTTTGATTAATACCTCATTACCAAATCTACACCAAAATAATTTGTACTTCAATTTATCCCCCCCTTAATACGATCAAAGTAAGCTGAATGCCTCACTTTTTATATGACAAATATTGGACATCCCACTAACTTGTGATTTTACACCCATCTTTGTCCTTAAAATTTCCTGTTAAAATGACTATAAAATCAATCAATACCCAAGGTGTAATTATAAAAATGATCCCTATAATCCCTAACCCAAAAGTAAATGGTAAACTGATTATACTTAGTATATTTATAAGAAGTATTGCAATGCCAATTCCAACTTTACCAACCATAAAACGATGAATTCCTAGTCCACCTAGAAAAAAACAAACGACCGCTAACGTCACTTTTGATTGCTGTGACTGAACTTCAGTTAATATAGGGAAAATAGATTTAATGGTATCCCCTTCACACACAAAATCAACGACGTCACCAACCTTCGGCGGCGTTTTTCCTAACCAATCCCAACTTGCAAATTGATAACGCTTACCATCAGCCCCTGAAATGAAATAATCTCCTTGATCCTGACCAATAAGCTTACCTTTCATCTTCACCACCTATAAAATTATTATTCATAAAGAAGTTTTTCTTCTAATATGATAATATGTTGAATAAACCTCACTGCATGAATACAATCTGTATTCACCGTGATATATGACAATTTAAAAAGCTAAAAATCCCCCAACAACTTAAAATTCCCGCAATTATAGGTGGTAATACAAAGCACACTGTTCGATTTGCACTCTTGCTTTTTTCATATGAAATAGTACAGTCTTTTTCAATAGTTTTATTTAAATATTCATAATTTTCTTTAATATTTCACATCTAAAGACATATATTAAAATAATTTACATTATTAAATTAATATATTGACAACATTAAAAGTAAAGAAAATTCCTAGCTCTTTCCATTTTATATTATTCTAAAATTTCTACCAATTTGTAATTTTATCCCCATTTTCATCCCTAAAATACCCAGATAAAATAACTATAAAATCAATAAATGACCAAGGTGTAATTATAAAAAAAATCACTATAATCCCTAACCCCAGAGTAAATGGTAGAGTTATTATACTTAGTACACTTATAAGAAGCATTACAATGCCCGTTCCGGTTTTACCTGCCATAATAGCAATGAATTCCCAACAATCCAAAAAACCAACAAACAAGTGCTATCGCCAATCTTGATTTTTCTGACTGCGATTCACTCAAAAGAGGGAGAACAGATTTAACAACATTATCTTCATATACAAAATCAACGGTATCCCCTACCTTTGGTGTTGTTTTTCCTAACCAATCCCAACTTGCAAATTGATAACGCTTACCATCAGCCCCTGAAACGAAATAATCTCCTTGATCCTGACCAATAGTCTTACCTTTCATCCTCAACCACCTATAAAACTGCTCCTCATGTGTTATTCATAAAGAGATTATTTCTTTTTATAATATGTTGATTAACTCACGGCGTAAATAAAATTTGTAGCAGCCGTGATAAACGTGAAATTAAAATAGTTTTGCCCGCCCAATGATCTAATGTTTTCTGCTGCTATAAGCAGCAATACAAAATACATCTTGGTAGATTTACGTCGTTTTTTTACCCGTATAAAATAGCATTGTCTTTTTCAATATTTTTATTTAACTGTGCATATTTTTCTTAATATATCACATTAAAGACATATAGTACAATAGTTCGGCATTATGAACTTAATACATTGATAAAAATAAAAATCGAACTAAATTACTTTCTCTTTATTATAAATTTTTTACAAATCTGTAATCTGATTCCCATCTTTATCCGTAAATCTTCCACCAAGAATGACTATAAAATCAACAATTGCCCAAATACCGGTAATTATCAATCCAAACAATGATAAAGATAGAACCAGCATTAAAGCACCAGTCCGAACTTTACCAACCATAAAGCGATGAACACCAAAGATACCCGAACACCAACAAAGGAGTGCGAACATTATCTTTGAGTTCTCTGTACCTGGTCTCAACAATGGAAAAACAGAACTGACACCCCCCCCCTCACAGACAAAATCAACAGTATAACCGATCCTTGGCGGATTCTTTCCCATCCAATCCCAAGTCGCAAACTGATAACGTTTACCATCATCACCCGAAACGAGATAAGTTCCCTGATCTTGACTAATAATTATACCTCTCATCTTAATCCCTATAAATTTAAACACTTAAAAATTATTGCGTATATGCCTTTGATAAGAAATCTCAATTTCATAATCCAAATGATCTTATACTTTCATATTTTGTGATCACAACTATACACGATATAAATCACCAGCATAACGCGCTTGGGCTCCTAGCATTTCTTCAATACGAATAAGTTGATTGTATTTTGCTAATCTATCCGAACGTGCAAGAGAACCTGTTTTAATTTGTCCACAATTCGTTGCAACAGCAAGATCTGCAATGAAAGAATCCTCTGTTTCGCCTGAACGATGAGATATAATGGCACGATAACCTGCTTTATGTGCTACTTCTACAGCATCAAGTGTTTCACTCAATGTACCAATTTGATTAACTTTTATGAGAATAGAATTGCCTACCCCCATTTTGATACCATCACGCAAACGTGCTGAATTTGTTACAAACAAATCATCGCCAACAAGCTGACATTTTTCTCCAATTGTGTCAGTGAGTAACTTCCAACCTTCCCAATCATCCTCTGCCATTCCATCTTCAATTGTAACAATAGGATAATTTTTCACAAGTTGCGCTAAATAATCTACCTGCTCTTGGGTGTCACGGCATTTCCCCTCACCTTTATAAAAATACGAACTATTTTTATAAAATTCGGTTGAAGCACAGTCTAAACCAATAGCAATTTGTTCACCTGGTTTATAGCCGCATGTTATGATAGATTCCATAATAAAATCAATTGCTTGATTAGCACTTTTAAATTGAGGTGCAAAACCACCTTCATCACCAACATTGGTATTATAACCCACATCTTTTAAACGCTTTTTCAACACATGGAAAATTTCAGCGCCATAACGAATGGCTTCTCTTACAGTAGGTGCTCCTATAGGAATAATCATAAACTCTTGAAAATCAATCAAATTATCAGCATGAACGCCACCATTAATAATATTCATCATGGGGGTTGGAAGAATATGCGCTTGTGTACCACCAATATAACGATACAAAGGTAAATTTAATGAATCCGCAGCGGCTTTTGCCACAGCTAATGAAACACCAAGAAGTGCATTGGCACCAAGACGGGCTTTGTTTGGCGTTCCATCTAAAGCAATCATTGCTTGATCAATAGCAATTTGATTTGTTGCATCCCGCCCACCAAGTTCTTCAAGAATTTCGCCATTAACTGCAGCAATCGCTTTTTCAACACCTTTCCCTTGATAGCGCAAACCACCATCACGAAGCTCTATAGCCTCATGTGCTCCTGTTGAAGCTCCCGAGGGAACCAGAGCACGACCAAAAGCTCCATTCTCCAAATGAACATCAACTTCTACCGTTGGATTACCACGGCTATCAAGAACTTCACGTCCAATGATATCGACAATTATAGTCATATGTGTTTCCTTATCCAATAAAGGTCTCGATTCATTTCTAATGCCCTATTAATGAAATATTTTTTCTCTTCTCAATTCAACTTCTTTGACAGATAATCAAATTCCATTAAAGTCTCAAGCAATCTTTGTAAATCATCAATTTTTACCATATTGGGTCCATCAGAAGGCGCATTATCTGGATCTTGATGCGTTTCTAAAAAAACAGCTGCTACCCCAACAGAAACAGCCGCACGTGCTAAAACTTCAACAAATTGACGCTGTCCACCAGATGAAGCACCCTGCCCCCCAGGTTCTTGAACAGAATGCGTTGCATCAAAAATAACAGGAGCACCAAATGAACGTAAAATAGGCAACGAACGCATATCAGAAATAAGTCGGTTGTAACCAAATGACGTGCCTCGCTCACAAAGCATAACATTCGGATTACCACTGTAAACAACCTTTTTTAAAACATTCTCCATGTCCCACGGCGCTAAAAACTGACCTTTTTTAATATTAATAACACACTCTGTTTTGGCGGCTGCTACCAAAAGATCTGTTTGACGACATAAAAAAGCCGGTATTTGTAAAATATCAACCGTAGAAGAAACAATTTTACATTGCTCTTCTGTATGCACATCAGTTAATATGGGACAATTAAACTCCTTTTTTAAATCAGAAAAAACAGCCATTGCTTTTTCAAGACCAATACCACGTACTGCTCCCAAAGAAGTTCGGTTAGCTTTATCGTAACTTGATTTATAAACAAACCCGATACCAAGCTGATCGGTAATTGTTTTAATACGACCCGCCATTTCAAAAGCATGATCGCGACTTTCCATCTGACACGGCCCTGCAATTAATGAAAGAGGCATTTCATTTGAAAAAGTAATATTTCCAACTTTCACACAAGCATTTGGTTTAGTCATTTTATCTCTCAAAAGCAAAGTAACCCTATTTATTGCATTAAACTAATCGACTTTGTTCTACAGCGGCTTCAATAAAAGAAGAAAAAAGCGGATGTGGATCAAAAGGACGGGATTTTAATTCTGGATGATATTGAACACCAATAAACCATGGATGATCTGCATATTCTATAGTTTCTGGTAAAATACCATCAGGAGACATCCCAGAAAAAATTAAACCACACTGTTCTAACTTATCCTTATAATCAATATTGACCTCATAACGATGACGATGTCGCTCGACAATCTTCGTCATCCCATAAATTTGAGCAATATGACTCTCTTCTTTTAATTCAGCAGCAAAAGCACCAAGACGCATTGATCCGCCAAAATCACCATTTCTTGTACGTTTTTCAAGAACATCTCCTTTAAGCCATTCTGTCATTAAACCTACAACTGGATTTTCTGTTTCGCAAAACTCACTTGATGAAGCATTCTTAATCTGTGCAATATTGCGCGCAGCTTCTATACAAGCTAATTGCATCCCAAAACAAATCCCTAAAAATGGAACTTTACGCTCTCGTGCAAATTGAATTGCTCGAATCTTTCCTTCTGCCCCTCGTGCCCCAAAAGCACCTGGAACCAAAATTCCATGGGATTTTTGTAAAGCTGAAACAGAATCTTCTTTTTCAAAAAGTTCCGAATCAATCCACTCAATATTAACTTTCACTTTATTCGCTAAACCACCATGCGCAATCGCTTCAATAAGAGATTTATAAGCATCCTTTAAACCCGTATACTTTCCTACAACAGCAATCGTAACTTCTCCTTCAGGATGGTGAATCCGATGCGTAATATCTTCCCAACGATCCATCTGAGGGGAAGGTGCCGAATCGATTCCAAAAGCGCAAAGAACTTCAGAGTCCAAACCCTCCTTATGATATGCCATAGGAACATCATAAATTGTTGGCATATCTAATGCTTGAATGACTGCATTGGAGCGAACATTGCAAAAAAGTGATAATTTGCACCGTTCTGTTTCTGGAATAGATCGATCTGCACGCACAAGCAAAATATCAGGAGAAATACCAATTGCTTGCAATTCTTTGACAGAATGTTGTGTTGGTTTCGTTTTTAATTCACCTGCCGAAGGAATATAAGGCATTAATGTGAGATGGACATAAACGACATGTTGTCTTGGTAGCTCATTGCGAAGCTGACGAATCGCTTCTAGAAAAGGCATTGCTTCAATATCACCAACCGTTCCACCTATTTCACACAAAACAAAATCAAATTCTTCATTTCCCATCGTAATGAATCTCTTAATTTCATCCGTAACATGAGGAATAACTTGGACTGTTGCACCCAAATAATCACCACGCCGCTCTCGTTCAATGATATTGCGATAAATACGCCCTGTTGTAATATTATCTTGGCTATTTGCAGAACGCCCAGTAAAACGCTCATAATGACCAAGATCAAGATCCGTTTCTGCACCATCATCGGTCACAAATACTTCACCATGTTGATAAGGTGACATCGTACCTGGATCAACATTTAAATAAGGATCAAGTTTGCGAAGACGTACACGATAGCCACGAGCCTGTAATAACGCTGCTAACGCCGCCGCTGCGATGCCTTTTCCAAGGGAAGAAACCACACCACCAGTAATAAAAACATAACGTGCCATGGGCTTATGGTGATACGCAATTTATAATGATTTTTCCAGCAAAAAATGCAAAAAGAAACAATTTTTCTTCTAAAATAAAAAAGGTGAAAAAATCACCTTTTAAAAAAGTCTATATTTTCTAAAAAAACTATTTTGCACTGTTATCCGGAACTGTATTTTCAAGAACTGGTGGAACTGGACTTTCTGCTTCAGGATTTGTCGACTGTTTCTGTTCTTGCGGAAAATTCGAAGTGCCTCCTAGCTGTTCAAGAATAGAAGGGGAAGACTCACCATCTGATGATGGGACTGATCCTGAGCCTTTATTGTTAGAATTCTGCTCTGAATTAACCGGTATACGCTTTAAAATATCAGAACTAGAACTTGATATATTACCCACCACAGTAAGTCCAATAGACACAACAAAAAAACAACAAGCTAAAATAGCAGTCAAACGTGTTAAAGGGTTCCGAGATCCACGAGTTTTCATCAACCCTGAGCTATTACTCACACCCAGCCCACCACCTTCTGAAGGTTGGATTAATATAACACCAACCAAAGTAATCACAATCAACAAATGAATAACTATAAGTACTGTTTGCATAAACCCTGCTCTTCAAATAACTCTTTCATAGCTATTTACACATAAATAACACACAATCCAAGGGGAAACTCAAATTTCTCTGCTATAGTTTACGACAAACATCGCCAATAGTTAAAAAATCAACCGCTTTTAAGCTTGCTCCACCTATCAAAGCGCCATTAACATGAGGAATGCTTAAAAGCTCAAATGCATTGGATGGCTTTACAGATCCACCATAAAGCAAACGTATCTTATTGCCTTCATCACCAAAACGAGAACGCACCTTATCACGAATGAAATGATGTATTTTTGCAATATCTTCTGGAGTCGCTGTATTGCCGGTGCCTATCGCCCAAACAGGTTCATAAGCGATAATGGTATTCTCTGCTGTTGCATCATCTGGTAAAGATTCTTCAAGCTGCTGCGTAAGAATATCCAGTACTTTATTATTATTACGCTCCTCCAATGCTTCACCAATACACACAAGAGCCACAAGACCTGCTCGCCACGCAGCTTGCACTTTGGCACAGACAATCGCATCATTTTCCTGATACACTGTACGACGTTCTGAATGCCCAATAATGACATGACTTGCTCCTGCTTCTTTAAGCATAAAAGCTGAAATATCTCCAGTATAGGGGCCATAATCATCAAAATGACAATTTTGTCCTCCCAAAAGGAGATTTTCACCATCCAGCATATCAGAAGCACGAGATAAAAGCGTTGCTGGGACACAAATAAGCGCCTCAAAAAGATGACTGAGATCAGAGCTAACGCCTGTAGCAATAGCACACAACTCTCCAAGCGATTCACTCGTTCCATTCATTTTCCAATTTCCAGCAAGAAAAGGCCGAATATTTGGAGACATATTTTCACCTCAAGAACTCTTACAATACATTGTTTATCTGTAGGTACCAAATTATAACATGAAAGCAAGTCTTTAAAGCTTGCATCTTTCATCTCTTTATTGCAAATTCCATTATAGCTTTGATAATAACTCACACAAAAATGGACTTGAACAATGCTTGACATCATAAGAAATGCTACGAATTCTTGGATTTCTAGAATTTTCCTTGCTATTTTACTCTTATGCTTCATTCTTCTATGGGGAATACCGCAGTTACACAAAAAAAGTGAAAGAGATCTTATTACTTCTGGAAAGTCCACAGTAACTGTCGATGATTATCGTCTTGCACTTTCCGATCAAAGCGCACGTTTAGCATATGCTGCTCATCTTGGACGAATGTTTACAGCAAATGAAATGCAACAATACCAAATTCCTGCTTTTGTGTTTAAACAATTACAACAAAATGTACTGCTTGATGAACAAGCACGTAAAATGAAAATAAGTCTTTCAAAAGATACAATAGCTCATACAATTGGTTCTGATAAGATGTTCCAGGTAAATGGCACTTTTGATAAAAATTTGTTTTATAACTATCTTCAGCATTTACGTATTAGTGAAAGTGCTTTTCTTAATTATTACACCAAACAAGAAAAACGTAACCAACTTATTTCAGCTTTGCTTTCTGATATGAAAGCACCAAATCTCTTTTATAAAGCACTTGCTCTTTATCAAGGAGAAATGCGTATTGCTGATTATCTCGTTATTGATCTAAAAGAAAAGGAAACAATTGCTGATCCTGATCACGAAACACTACAAAAATGGTTTGAAACACATCAAAGTCAATTTCGTGCTCCAGAATACCGTACTGTCTCTTTATTATCTATGGAGCTTAATGATTTCGTAAAACCTAAAGATATCTCCACAGATGAGGTGAAAGCCTATTATACACAAAATGCTTCACGTTTTGTAACGCCTGAAAAGCGTACATTCGAAGAACTGCGATTCCCCTCACGTGAGGAAGCCGATAATGCAGCAAAAAAAATAGCTGATGGATTGAGTTTTGATGAACTGGTAAAAGCTGAAAAAAAGACTCTTAGCGACATAAAAAAAGGACCTCTCACAGAAAATGAACTTCCTAATCATCTAAAATCTGAAATTTTTGAACTTCAACAAGGCCAAGTCAGCACTGTGATAAATGACTTACAGGGACCTGTTATCATTCGCGTCACGCATATTGAACCCTCAAGCTCTCTTCCTCTTGAAAGTGTAGAAGAAAATATTCGCCAAACACTTGCCAAAAATCGTGCTACTGATGATATCCGTAACAATTATGTAGCCATTGAAAATGCTCTTTTTGAGGGTGCTTCTCTCAAAGAGCTGGCTGACCAATATAAGTTATCTTTGCGCACAATTACCATCGATAAAACGGGAAAAACGCTTGAAGGTGCAATACTCACGGATTTACCTCAAAAAGATATTTTACTGAATGCCATCTATCAATCAAACGAAGGAGTCAATCTTGATCCTCTCTCTTTTCAAAATGGTGGATATCTCTGGTATAAGGTCAATAAAATTATTCCTGCCCGCGATAAGACATTTGAAGAGGCTAAGCTAGATGTTCTTTCTCAATGGAAAAGTGAGAAAATCCAACGTCTTCTTGATGATAAAGCCCAAAATGCTCTCAAACAGCTCACGGAAGGAAAAAGTCTCGTTGCTCTTGCTCGTACCCTTGGTGTTATAAAACAAACAACACCAGCCCTCCGGCGTCAAGACTCATCTGAAACCCTTGGCGTTGAAGGAATTAAAGCATTATTTGCAGCTCCCAAAGGTCATTATGGCGTCATAAAAGGTCCGGTTGCAACAAACCGTATCATTTATCAAATAAAGACTGTAACCATGCCTAAAGATATCACCCCTCATACTCTTCCAACTGAGGTCCGCGCCAATATAGATATGATGATAAGAGAAGATCTCAGGCTAGAAATGCTACAAGTTGCCAATAAAGAACATCCTTTGGAAATTAATAGCACAAATTATAATCAGATCTTTAACGCTCTCCAATAAAAATATTATGCATAATTTAAAGAACTTATTTGATAAAGTTTCCATCAGCTCTTCGTATATAGTTGAAGTGGTGAGATAGATCTCTTGTTTGGATATCTTAGGATCAGCATTTGTATAATGATTAATTCTCTTGCAAATCAGTGCATGTATAGATTTGCGAGAAAATAGCCAATGGAATGTAGAGTCGTTTTTGCAACGCATTAACAAATATTATCCATCCAAAGGTTGTAAAGATTGTCATCCATTAAGCTATAAAGGTCATCACTATCGTCATTCATTTATAGGTCATCGTATTGCTACTCTTAATATTCATTCATAAGGAGCGTATTGCTTCTTCCTTAAATGATTTCATTTACACACCCAGCTTATGATATACAAAAAAACTATTTTTAAAATTCATTATAAAAATGAAGAAATCTTTTTCTATTCAAGACTCTTATTCAATATGAGAAAAAACGAATTATCATTATAAATCAATATATTCATAAATCATAACAGTCATCAATTATGATGTTATCATTTCTCAAAAATAAGAGTTTTTATAGACTTATAGACTGGCAAGATAACTTCTCTCATAAAATAGAAATTTTATTTCATTTGCAAATGAGATACAATCAATACATTCAGAGTACTTAAAAGTTCTTCATCAAACAAACCAATGTATTGAACTTTATCTCATGTTTTTCTTTCTCTGCATCTCACCCAACCGATACACTAAATAAAAGGTATTACTGATGAAGAAATATACCGTATTTTTAAGATCATAAAATTTCTTATTCTTTTGCGTTCATAACAACCAAAACATCAACATTTTTTATAACAAAAAAATGGTTTGGAATCACAATAGCTCTTTTTATCTTCATATGAGAAAATCAGTCTATATGTTACCCATTCCAACGTGCTAATATTCTTTTACAATATCTTTGGAAAGTTGCCGCTTATTGCTGCCCTTGTTATCAACCAATAGCGATATATCAATGGCAAAGTTGCGCTCTCTTGAAAAATTGCAGCCCCCAGCTGTATAGCTTTTTGAAGAGAAGCCGGTACAATGACCAATGGAAGAAAAGCTGGCTTAAGAATTCTCGGTAAAGCACAAGAATACTCGTAAAATTGGGTATAATGATCGCGCGATAATGCTACCATAGCTTCAACAATACGACCCTTTTGTTGATCACTGAGACGATGAGATTCCAAATCTTCCCTATTCACTCCTACAGCCTTTAATATATCAGTAGGTAAATAATATTGATATCGTGATTGCATGAATGATAAAAGACGCAATACACCGCTTAATCCTTGAGAAATCCCTCCATGTTCATAGATATCTGTAAACTCTTGTGCAGTATCAGGATCTAATATCTGACAAGAAAGTTGTAAAATTATGCTTGCTGTCTCACCACAATAATGCTTTAGATCATGAAGTGTTTCTATTGGATTGTGATAAAGATCTGAAATTTGTGCATTACAATAACGTAAAAAAGCTGTCTTAGGTAAATTAAAAAGAGTCATTGCTTTCAATAAATCAATCAAAATCGGATTATTGCCACTCGTTTGCATTTCACCATGAGCAATAGAATCATACCACCAACGTAACCGTATTTCTCCTATGAGTGGATCATGTACACTTTCGCGAATACGAGAAACTTCAGCATTAAATACATAAAGAGCAGCCAATGCTTGGCGCTTTTTTTTAGGTGCAAATAAAACCGATATATAGCGATCACGATCCATGGTACGTAAAATATCAAGACAATAAGGAAGAGAGCCTATCATTCTATGAACCTATCAACGTCCCTTTTTTAGCAATTAAATGACTATCCTCTTTTTATTCATATTAAAAAATAAGGGATAAGCAAATACAGTTCAGAAAATAAGATTTTTAAATGTGTCTCTTAACTGTATTATGAATTAAAATTTCTTTTCTAGTCACTTTTCGTTTTAGAACGAAAAAAATTAAATAAATAATTTTTCTGATAAAACTTATCTTATCGGACTAAAGTTTTCATTTGCAGTAAAAAAAGCTGAAAACTAATTGTAACATGCATAGTAAAACTTAGATCAACAAAAAACGCAAAACACTTTTTCACTGAATAGATAACAATGTTATTTTATAAAAAATGCACTGATCACAAAAACTTCATTAAATCATTGACCTCCTCCCCATCCTAAAGGTCAAAGATTCCTACCAACACCAATTTGTAAAAAATACAATTGCTCTCGGTGAGTTTCTATTACTATCAATACATTGATTTATAATCATAATTTGTTGTTTTATATGTTAAATTAGAATCCCAAATATCGTAGAATGCTTTCATTTCAAACCAATTCCATGTTGAATCAATCAAAACTATTCCCTTGCACATCACAAGCCGGGCTGGCTTGTAGATAAAAACTGTATAAGACAGAATTAAAACTGCCTCTTATGAACTGTCTCAAGTGCTAAGAGTTGATCACTCATGTGATTCATTAGGAACTACGAGCAAAGCTCTCCCCTGAATACTTGCTGCTGTATTTAAAAACACTTAATGTGTTAAGTTATGTATATTCTATACCCCTTATATTACCACCTTAAACGACAGTATTTTACGGCGCTGCAAAATAATCACACAAGTCTTTTATACTAGATGAGAGCATTTGTTTTATTAAACAATACTCTATTCTACAGCAAATAATAACGCTGCAACAGCGCGATCTTCAGCCAATAAAACATTAAATGTACGCACCGCTGCTCCCGTACTCATTGTATCTGATGAAATACGTTTTTCCCATAAAAGCACCCGTAACTCTTCAGGTAATCGCAATAATTCAATTCCAGTACCTATTAATAAAACTTCGATTTCAGAAGCTTCTTCTAAAATACGAGATATATCCCCTTGAGTGGGAATAGGACCTACCATGTCAATGCCATAAATACCTGATGGAACACAAATAATAGAACCTCTATGAGACATATCAGCAAAACGAAATCCACCATTTCCATAAGCATCAATAGGCGCGCGACTTGGAAAATGTGCTTCACGAATTTGAATTGCATCGAACATGAACAAGCACCCTTTATTTTTGAATAATCCAATTGTCTTTTCTACTTCTCACCATAAAAATTAAAGGAAAGCTGATACAAACATTGATATATTAACCATAGCTTATATTGAGGTAAATTTTTATTTAAAACCCTGATCTACTCATACAATAAATATATGAAAATTTGACAATAAACCGCGATCAAATGCTATACCTGTTTAAATAAATCTATCTTTTAAAAAGTTTCCTCAGCTTATTTACTCATAAATTTCTTTTTATAGAAGCAATGATCTTGTTTAAAAAACAGAAAAAATTGTGTAACATTTTATAAATAAAGCAACTACTTTAATAATCTCAAGAAAACAAAAACCCATTTTCTGTAGCCACTATAAAAGCCACTTTTCCAATGAAATTGTCTTGATCTTGCCAAGCTTTTTATAAAAATGCCTAAAAAATGGAATAAACTGCTATTACACCTTAAGATGCATTTTCCTTTGATATAGTTTTTTTCTCTTTAGAGATACTCATATCCTCTTTCGTTGTCATTTTAGATTTAGGCTTTTGTGGTGTTTTTGCTTTAGCATTAAGCTTTGATTTTTTTTCTGCAATCGGCTCACCTTTAACGCGCACATCAGCTAATGTTGAGCGAATAACACGAATATTCATACTCTCACCAATTTCAACCTCTAATTCACCACTCTCGTCGTGAACCTTCGTAACCTTGCCGATAATACCACCACCCGTTATAACTGTATCACCACGACGTACTGCATTAAGCATTTCTTGGCGTTTTTTCATTTGGGCACGCTGTGGACGAATGATAAAAAAATACATAATTGCAAAAATTAAAATGAGTGGGACAGCGCTAACAAATGAAATTCCACCGGAAACATCGCCTGCAACTTGAGCATAAGCGTTCGTAATAAACATTTTTATCTCCTATAGTTAAACCTCAGGTATTTCCCACTCTATTAAAATAAAATTCCGATTCAGAAAAAATTCTTAAGAGACAGAATACCAAAATACAATGAGAAAAATCTTAAAAAATAGTTTCATTTTCCCCATTATATGTCCTACAATATAAATCTTTTCACTAACTCAATAAATGATACAAGATAATTTTTCTAATGAAAAAACTTTAATTTATATAGATCATTTATCGTTTTTGATATCGAATGACAGACATAAATACAGTAAAACGCTCTCATTTCAAACCCTCTGAATTAATCAAAATGATTTTCTTGTATGTCATATATATGAAAGAAGCCTGTAGATAAAAACTTTTTAAGAAAGGCGTAAAATATCTTTTTTCATGCTTCTCTCAAATGCAAGAGCAGTTGGAACACTGAAAGCTGACAAATAAGAATGATGCTATTGTCTTACACTTTCATAAACACAAAGATGGTAATATCTAACGACTCCAACGAACTACTCTCCTTATACCAATGATTTTTTGCTTCAGTGTTATTGGTTTAAGAAAATCAATTGTTTTTCATGACGTTTCTATAAACTGTAAGACTATTCAAATTTAAAAATCATCAATAAATTAGTTTTCTAAATATTTAAGGGGATCAACAGGTAATGAATTCTTACGCATCTCAAAATAGACACGTGGTGTTTTAACATTTCCTGAAACACCAGATTTAGCAATCTCATCACCGCGTCTTATCCTTTGTCCTTTGTTAACAACAAGCTTACTGTTACATCCATAAATAGTGATAATATTATTTTCATGTCGAATCATCACAACATTACCAAGCTCTTTTAATCCATCTCCCGCGTAAATAACAACACCATTTTCTGCCGCCTTTACCGAAGACCCTTCAGGCACTGCAATATCTATTCCTCGATTCATTACTGTTCCCTTTTTTTGACCGAACTGGCTTAATAAACGCCCTCGTACTGGCCACCGCATCTTAGAAATTCCTGTAGCTTGCGGAGTCATCATATTATCTGTATTCGTAACAGTACTTGATAAACCAGTCTCATGATTCAATTGCGTCATCTGCTTAGAAAAACTTTTCTCAGAACTTGATTTGTTCATCTTTGCAGAAGGTAGCGTTGTTACAGGAGCTTTGTATGTAGGAGAGGACTTCTTGTTTTTTATAGAAGACACCACTTGAGATTGGAATGCAGATTCTGTTGTTGACACTGCCCAATCGTTATTATTGTATGCATTTGAAGCCGCTAATGTACGCCTGCTTGGGACAACAAGTACCTGACCGATATAAATGGAATTGCTGTTTATACCATTTGCTAATTTTAATGCCTCAACACTGACCCCTATTTGTCGTGCAATACTGAGTAGTGTATCTCCACTCTGGACAATATAAGAGTTTCGCTGAAAAATAGGAGATTTATCCATTTGTGAACGGGAAAGTGTTCCAAGATTACGTGGAGGGGGGGCCATAACACGCCCATCAGAAGAAGTTATCCTACCTTGATGTGGAAAATCATAGGGAGAATTGTCATCTCTCCACGAATCATCACTTGATTCCACAGGCGGCAATTCAGTGCTTTGTATCATACCACTACCGTACGATAGCATTCGCGGATCTGTAGACATAGTGCTCGATATATTTGATTGAGATGATACCATACGATGAGAGATAATATTGGAAAAACGCTGTGTACCAGAACTACAACCAGCAACAATAGTTACCACCGCTAAAAAAGTTATTCTCTGAAAATTATGCTGGAAAATATTATCCAAAGCTTTTAAACACATCGTTTTGCTCACTCATCAATAATCAACTCACTCCATTAAAGCTTTTTTAAATTACCGAACAGTTAAAATGAGATGTTTTATTCATAAATATCTTTATATAAGATCAAAATGAATTTAACGCAGACTATTTGCAGCAATTTCTTAGCTTTTAAAAATTAAAGTATCTCCGCAATGCCTTTAATAAAAGGTTGGTAACGCACTTGAAACAGTTCTAAACACTCAAATCGACTTCCAATTTTTGTATAGCGCGTCACCGTTTGTACCCCTTCGTCAGGTCCTATCGCCTGAATGAGAATTCCATTTTCAGCTAAAAGTTCTAAAAATTCCTTGGGTTCATCAAAACGTGATGGCCAAATAAGAATGCGATCAAATGATCCCAAGCCTGTCACACTATGACTTCCATCAATCTGCCGTATAACAATATTTTCAATTCCTAAAGTTTGAAATTTTTGGCGCGCCAAATCAACAAGCGTTTTATAACGATCAATCGTTGTCACACGGTCACTCAAACATGCCATAAGAGCAGTACAGAAACCAGATCCTGTACCAATTTCTAAGACGCGATTCCTTTTTTTCAACGATAATGCCGAAAGAATTAAGAGTTGTTCTTCCAAACGTTCCATATATTCACCACACTCAAGGGGAATAACTTTATTATCATAAGCACTATTAAACCAAGGAGCAGAAACAAACTTTTGACGTGGAATTTTCTCTAATGCCGAAAAAAATCGCACGTCATCAATGCCTTTGCTACGCATTTTCAGTACAAGAGCGGCTAACTCCTCACGAAATTGTAAAATACCCTTTTGCCCCATAGTATCATTCAATCTCCAATGGAGGCGCACTTTTATCATACTGACAAACTGCTTCTTTTAAAATGGCAAAAACTTGCGTTTTCATATCATCACCTCTTGGCAATAAACGCATATTGTCTCTCCTTTCGTAAAATTAAGCAGTAATACAACGCATGCCTCCCATATAAGGTTGTAAAACATCTGGAACAATAATTGATCCATCAGCCTGTTGATAATTTTCAAGCACGGCAATAAGACAACGTCCAACAGCTGTACCAGAACCATTAAGGCTATGAACAAAATGTAATTTTTTATCGCCTTCTTTACGATAGCGCGCATTCATACGACGACCTTGAAAATCTCCACAAACTGAACAGCTAGAAATTTCACGATAACATTCTTGACCAGGAAGCCAAACCTCGATGTCATAGGTTTTACGTGCTGCAAACCCCATATCACCCGTAGAAAGAACCACTGTGCGAAAAGGCAAACCAAGCCGTTTTAATATATCTTCTGCACATTCCGTCATACGTTCTAATTCAATTAAAGACTGCTCTTCACTGGTAATCGAGACCATTTCAACTTTCCAAAATTGATGCTGACGCAACATACCGCGCGTATCACGACCGGCTGCTCCCGCCTCTGAACGAAAACAGGGAGATAAAGAAGAAAATCGCAGTGGTAAATCTGATATTTCAAGAATTTCATTGTTGACCAAATTGGTTAATGGCACTTCTGCTGTAGAAATAAGCCATCGACCATCTGTTGTACGAAAAAGGTCTTCAGCAAATTTCGGCAATTGTGCTGCTCCGTAAACAATCTCATCACGAACAAGAAGAGGTATTGAGACTTCTGTATAACCATGCTCATTGACATGCACATCAAGCATAAATTGGCCTAATGCTCGTTCTAGCCGTGCTAACGCCCCTGAAAGTACTGTAAAACGTGTTCCAGACAAACGACTAGCTCGTTCAAAATTCATCTGCTTGAGATCTTGACCAAGATCAAAATGTTCCTTTGGTGTAAAATTAAATGTTGGAGGTGTCCCAAAATGTCGAATGACGACATTATCACTTTCATCTTTACCTTCTGGAACATCATCTAATGGAATATTTGGAAGTGCTGAAAGAATTTTCTCAAGACTCTCCGTCAGCTGTTTTTCTTCCGCTGTTGCAGAGGAAAGAAAGACTTTAATCTCTTCACCTTCAGCTCTAAAGCTTTCAGCCATTTGCTGATCAGATACCGCTAAAGCCTGTCCTATTTCCTTTGAAACCGCATTGCGACGTTCCTGCGCCAATTGCACCTTAGCAATATGCGACCGACGTGCAAGATCAAGTTGTATTAACCTTTCAGCTTGTGGCTCAAGACCTCTACTTACGAGTGCTTTATCTAATTTCTCAGGATTGTCACGAATCCACTTAATATCAAGCATAAAAATTCCTCATTTATATTGTTTTTATTCATTTCTTATCGTATAAGATTATACACTTTTCTTAAGCGGATTTTCTTCTCTTTTCTATACTGTAAGCAATTAAAATTGAAATCTCGTAAAGTGCTATCGTTGGTAAAGCCACTGCAAACATCGTAAAAAAATCCGACGGCGTTATGATTCCCGCAATGATAAAAGAGAACAAAATAGCCCATTTTCGTTTAGACACCAAATCATGAGACGTTAAAAATCCAACTTTTGTTAAAAGACTGATGATAAGAGGTAATTGAAAAATCAAACCAAAAATTAGGATAAACGATGTCATAAAGCCCAAATATTCAGAAATACGCACTATAAACTCTATTTTTAAATGAACATCTGGAAGAAATTGTTGAGAAAGGCTAAACCATAGTATTATTGGCGCTAATAGACCATAGACAAACGCTCCTCCAAGACAAAATAAAATAGGCCCCCCAATGAGAAATGGTAAAAAAGCCATACGCTCATTTTTATAAAGCCCTGGTGCAATAAAGCTATAAAACTGAAAAGCCGTATAGGGAAAAGATAAAATAATTCCCCCAAAAGCAGAAAGCTTCATCTTCGTTAAAAAAGTTTCCCATACTTGTGTTGATTGCAAACGAATACCCTCAGGATTACCCCCTGCTATTTTCATTGCCCACTGATATGGCCATAGTAAAAAATTTAAGATATAATCTTTAACAAGAAAACACATCATAAAAGCGATCATAAATGCAACCAAAGCAGCAATAATTCGCTGACGAAGTTCAATTAAATGCTCTAAAAGTGGTGCCATATGAGCATCAACTTCATCTTTCTTAACATTCATGACATATCTTCTTTATCTTTAGAAGCAATAGATACTGTCGTATCTTTATTGGTTACATTGTGATCGCATTCCAAAATTTCTTTACCTTTTTCTGATTTATGGTGTGTTATCTTAACATCCAAATTATCGTGGATATCTTCTAATGTATTTTGAATGGGATCAAAAGTCTCTGTCAACTTCTTGCTTGAATCGCTAATATTCGAAAATGTGTTTTGTAAATCATCGAGCTCGATTTGTCTTATTGCATCATCAAACTGATGACGAAGTTCATTTGCTGTTGAACACATATAAGCTCTTACCTTTGCTATTGTCTTTAATATTTTAGGTAAATCTTTCGGTCCAACGACAATGATGAGAACAAGTAAGATTACGACAAACTCTGGTCCATCAATCCCAAACATCTCTTAATTAGACTTCCTCATCAAAAAATAATGCACAATGATGATTGCGTTTTTGTTATTTGACACGTTGTTTTTTAGCAACAGATGTTTTGCTTTTTTTAGAAGCAGACGAAGCCTTTCTGCGTGCTGTTACATGTTTTACCGATAACGGCTGAGATTGTTGAGATTCTACATCAATTATTTGAGAAGTAGTAGCCATTTCAGCTTTATCCTCAATCCCGTCATCTTCTTCCTTCATATTTTTTTTGAAGGCTTTAATTCCCTTAGCAACATCACCCATTAATTCAGAAATTTTACCGCGACCGAAAAGCACAAAGATAATTAATAAAATTATAATTAAATGCGTTGGTGAAAAAATATTACCCATTACTCTCTCTAACTTTATGCTTTTAAATTTGATTTCATTTATTCATGCTTCCTCTGAAGGAGGTATCAAATATAATATCTTACTTGTATATTTTCTTCTTAATTTAAAAGCAATCATACGCTTTTATTGCAAGAGAACTTTTTATCCTCTCATCCCTTTTTAGCGTATTATAACACAAACCATTCAAAAATGATAAACCGCTTCATACAAAATTCAAAAGGCTTAAAAACTTTTCTAAAATAACTTCATCTGATCTCTCAGGTTACTCATCTTCCTGTAAATAGTATAGCTTATGTCTTTCCTTTTAAACAATGTTGTACATATCATTACAAACATTTCCTACAAATTATCCGTTACTGATAAAGATCATAACATACTGTAAAAAATTTTACGTATTCAATTAAAAAATTCAGAAAGAAAAATCTCTAAAAAACTTTCTTGACACATCATCAGTCTCTTCAAAACTATCATCTTACGTACAACGTTTATTCTTTGCATTGGTAGGAGTTTTATCGTCTATTATTCCATATACAATACGAAATATGAGCCATCATCGCATTCAATTAAATATCTGGCGTGTAAATAAAAAATATTAGCGGAAAGAGTAAAAATGCACTTTATGAACCAGCTCAAGTGCCAAGAGGTATGGCAATACTGCTAAAAAATAAAAATGGTACCAGCTTGCGCCTTTATTCAGTAAAATACCTTCATATAACCAGCTCTCGGAACCGCTGCATGCCCTAACTATTACAAGACTCCGGATTCTAGGCATGCGTTCTCATAATATCATGTGCTTAACCTATCTCAGTATTGAAAACAGAATAGGCATTAATAGAAAATTACATTCAATCAAAAGCATGGAATCAAAACATAATCCATGTAAAAAGAATTTCTTATCCTAGTTTTTTTATAAGATTATCTCATAAAGCCGCTAGATAATACAATATTAGAGATAGATAAACCTATTTACTTTAGTTAAAAATCCCTCATTTTACTGAGATAGCTTGCAGAGAACATATCAATTTTAAAAGTTTTATTTTAGCATCATGCACAATAATCTAGCCATTTAGCGTGTATAATATAAAGCTTGGGCTCCGCTTGAACCAATGAGATTCATTCACACTTTTACAAAAATCTATCACTATAATACCAGCACTTTATTGCTCTATCCATAATTTTATGCTCGCTAAAAAACTGATAAATGTAACAATGTTTTTATCAAGCATTTTAAATTCTTTAATCTTTAAACAAGCAAACCTATGAATGAATTTGAAAGATAACCTTAAATTTTTCAACAAACTTCACTAATATTCTCGTTAATTGATTATCTTTTATAGTTTTCCTGAGAGAGTCCGCGATCATAAAAAACTTCTCTTACAATATAAATATCTCTATTGAAATGTTTGTCCTCTTCCTGTCTATCTTTCATATAAAAAATTTAAAATCTTAACGATTAATCTCATAATATAAAAATAGCCCAATGAATAAATGCTCCCATGACATTAATATTTTTTTCTGTAGTGTATAATTTAGGAGTGAGGGTATTTTTTGATTTATACAAGAGTTTTTTTATGGATATCAATTCTATTATTCTATGCTAATAATCCGGTACAGTTATACACATGATAGAGTTTACTCCATGAATTATCGGCATATTTACCATGCTGGCAATTTTGCTGATGTTTTTAAACACATTATTGTCACTCGCATTGTAGAATATCTCAAACGCAAAGAAAAAGCTTTTCGCGTTATAGATACACATGCTGGAATCGGTATTTATGACCTTTCTTCTTTAGAAGCACATAAAACAGGAGAGTGGCGCGAAGGTGTCCAACGACTTTTTTCAACTCCTATCCCAGAAGATTTAAGAGCACTCCTTTGTCCATGGAGTGATATCATTGATACCCTCAATAAAGGAGAAAAAGAAATTGTATTTTATCCTGGATCTCCTGTTCTTATTCGTCAATTATTACGGAAACAAGATCGCCTTACCGCAATAGAATTACACAATGAAGATTATCATATTTTAGCAAAAAACTTTGCAGGAGATTATCAGACAAAAGTTCTGCATTTAGATGGTTGGCTTTCCTTAAATGCTCATGTACCACCAAAAGAAAAACGTGGGTTTATCCTTGTTGACCCTCCCTTTGAAAAAACTGGAGAATTTTCCCGCCTTATTGAGGGATTAACGACAGCCTATCGTCGCTTTTCTGGAGGGGTCTACGCTTTATGGTATCCTGTTAAATATGACAAAGAAATTGAAAGTTTTCTTCACGCACTTTATCAAACAGGAATTCCTAAGATTCTACAGCTTGAAATGCGTATCCGAAAAAGTTCAAGTCCACCGACAATGAATGGAAGTGGTATGATTATTATTAACCCTCCCTACCTTTTGGAAGAAGAAATGAAAAAACTCAGCCCCTTTCTTATCAACCGTCTAGGACAAGATGAAAATGCTCAAATAACGCATAAGTGGATTCAAAAAGAACCTCTATTATGTTAGATCTTTCTCTATATTTTTCCTAAATCGAATATCATGTTGTAAGATATAAAGGCTTTGAATGATAAAGTTCTTTCATTCTTTGGATAAGATCAACATTATTATAATGATACGCTAATAACGATCAGCGTGAATTAATTTTTTTCCTTTTAGAAAGTCTATCCTCTTCATCATCATGGATTTCCTATTCCAATCATTTTAATGGATAAATTGGGCAAATTCATAAAGCTGTCTTAGAATAACAACTCTCATCTTTTTTATGAAAGATCAGCTCTCTAAAATCATACTCTTATGCTATAAGATATATTTATAGAAAAAAATTAATAAAGACATAAATAATCGTTATTTAATAAAAAAGAATATTTCATATATTAAACAAAAAACATATTCTTAATAAACGGAATGGTCCTGAAACATAATACAAATTGTCCGCAAAACGAACGAGAAAAGCTTTCTTTTCTCTCTAACATTACATGGAATAATGCCAATCAAAGCAATGAAAAAAATCAATTCCAAGGTATCAAATTCATACAAGAGTTTGTTAGACACCTTCCGCATAAGCCAGGGGTTTACCGGATGATTGGTAAAAATGGTGATATTCTCTATGTTGGCAAAGCCCGTAATCTCAAAAAACGTGTTTCAAACTATACACGTGAACAAGGACACAATAATCGTATTACCCGCATGATTCGTGCAACATATCATATGGAATTTATCGTCACCCATACAGAAACAGAAGCACTCCTTTTAGAAGCAAATCTCATCAAAAGATTGCATCCACATTTTAATGTATTACTACGTGATGATAAAAGTTTTCCTTATATTATGATTACAGATGATCATCGAGTGCCTGCACTTTACAAACATCGTGGTGCTCGAACACGAAAAGCTCACTATTTTGGTCCTTTTGCTTCTGCTGGTGCAGTGACACAAACAGTTCATGTTTTACAACGCGCCTTTTTATTACGAACCTGTACTGATTCAGTTTTTGAAAACCGTACACGCCCCTGTTTGCTTTATCAAATTAAGCGATGTTCTGCACCTTGTACCCATGAAATTAGTGACAATGATTATAAAGAACTGGTGAGAGGAGCCAAAGCGTTCCTTTCGGGAAAAAATCAATCTGTTAAAAACGATATGGTTCAAGCTATGCATAAAGCTGCAGAAAATCTTGATTTTGAACAAGCAGCTTCCTATCGTGACCGCTTATCAGCCCTTTCTCATATACAAAGCCATCAAGGTATTAATCCTCAAACGATAAAAGAAGCGGATGTATTTGCAATTGCACAAAAAGAAGGAATGACCTGTATTCAAGTGTTCTTTTTTCGCATGGGACAAAATTGGGGAAACCGTGCCTATTTTCCTAAAGCAGACCTCTCTTTTTCCCGTACTGAAATTTTAGCGAGTTTTCTTGCCCAATTTTACGATGATAAACCACCTCCAAAAAGCATCCTTTTATCTGAAGAAATTGAAGAAAAGACACTTCTTACAGAAGCATTGAATCTCAAAGTAAATCACAAAGTGTCTCTCTCTTTACCCAAACAAGGTGAACGGAAAACTCTTGTTAAACACGCCTATCTCAATGCTTATGAAGCACTTGAACATAAGCTTTCTGAAACAGCCACCCATACAAAATTGCTTCAAGGTCTTGCTAAAACATTCCAACTACCTTTTCCTCCACGCCGGATAGAAGTTTATGACAATTCTCATATCATGGGAACAAATGCTGTAGGGGCTATGATTGTTGCTGGTCAAATGGGATTTGTTAAAAATCAATATAGAAAATTCAACATTCGCTCAATAGATATCACGCCTGGCGATGATTTTGGCATGATGAAAGAAGTGATTAAACGAAGATTTTCACGCCTTATCGAAGAGCATGATCTGCCAAATAGAAGTCATGACATAAAAGATGATAATCTTTTTCCCATTTGGCCTGATCTTATCTTAATCGATGGTGGTGAAGGACAAATCAACAGCGTACATGCAATACTTGCTGAATTACAATTAAATGACCTCTTTACAGTTGTTGGAATCGCCAAAGGTGTTGACCGTCATGCGGGACGTGAACGATTTTTTATAAAAGGTATCCCCCCCTTTACACTTCCTCCACGTGATCCTATCCTCTATTTTTTGCAACGTCTGCGTGATGAAGCACACCGTTTTGCGATTGGAGCTCATAGGATAAAACGAAAAAAAACAACATTCAAAAACCCACTTGATGAAATCGAAAATATTGGTCCGACAAGAAAGCGTGCGTTGCTTCATCATTTTGGAAGTGCCAAGGCTGTTGCTAGTGCCTCACTTGAAGATTTAAAAAAAGTTACAGGAATCTCCATGACAATTGCACAAAAAATTCATAACCATTTTCATGAAAAATAGACTTGTTTCATAACCTTCGCCTTGTTACGTTTAGGAAATATATTCTCTTTCACAAGAATTGAAAATGGCTCCATGAAAAATCATACTTTTTCTTTTCCAAATATTTTAACTTATGCACGAATTGTTGCAGTCCCAATGGTTGTTGCATGCTTTTTTTTAGAAGGGCGACTACAATCAAGTGATATCACTCGCTGGATTGCTGTGTCCATTTTTATCGTTGCATCCATTACTGACTTTCTTGACGGTTACCTTGCTCGTATTTGGGAACAAACATCCAATATTGGTCGCATGTTAGATCCAATTGCCGATAAACTTCTTGTCTCTGCTTGTTTGCTCTTGCTTGCCGCAGACAGTACTATCGCTGGGTGGACACTATGGGCAGCTATTATCATTCTTTGCAGAGAAATTCTTGTATCGGGATTACGTGAATATTTGGCTGAGTTAAAAGTTAGTGTTCCTGTCTCTCGTCTTGCAAAATGGAAAACTTTTGTACAGATGATCGCTATTGTATTTCTTTTAGCTGGACCAGCCGGTAATAAAATTTTCCCTTACACAGTAGAGTTTGGCATTACTATGCTGTGGATTGCTGCTCTCCTTACATTGTGGACAGGATGGGATTATTTTCGTGCAGGTTTAAAACACGTTATCCTATGAAGAGTATGGAGATTTATCTTTTATACTTAAATAAGAGATGAGAATAGCATAAGATTGATTTATTTTAAATCTATTAATGACAAATCAATAAAACACTTTTTTGTACATTACAAATAAGGGTGGCATGTAGATAAAATCCCTTCAAAAAAGAGTAAATAGATTTTATATTCTCGCAAAAGCAATTGTAATATTGAAAGCTAAAAAATGATGAATGCTCCCTATGCTTTCAAAAAAATCTATAATCTTATAAGCAAAAAACCGAAATATAGTGTTTCGGATTTTTGCTTCTTATATACGCTTTATTATTATAAACGCTTTATTAACCAACAATTTCTACCTCAGAAAACCAAAAGGCGATTTCTGTTTTTGCCGTTTCAGCGCTATCAGATCCATGAACAGAATTTTCGCCAATCGATAACGCATGAACCTTACGAATTGTCCCTTCTTCTGCATCACTAGGATTCGTAGCCCCCATTACTTCACGGTTTTTAGCTATTGCATTTTCGCCTTCCAAAACTTGTACAATGGTTGGACCAGAAGACATGAATTCAACCAATTCACTAAAAAAGGGGCGTTCTTTATGAACAGCATAAAAATTTTCAGCCTCACGTTTGCTCATCCAGACACGTTTAGACGCAATAACACGTAGCTCCGCTTCCTCAAGCATTTTAGTAATTGCGCCAGTCAAATTACGACGGGTTGCATCTGGTTTAATCATCGAAAAAGTACGCTCTAAAGCCATTTAACCACCTTTATTTTATTTATAACATTCTCTCGCTATTTCTATAACGAACAAGAACGACTTTGCCAAATGACTCTGCAAAAATCTACACAAATTCTTAAAAATATAGAATGAATTATAAAGAAAACTTTAATAGAAATACTTGTAATTGCTCATCCCATCATAAAGATGCTCTACCGACTTTCAATAAATATTGAATCTTCTTGCATAATCTTAAATGCTTCTCATAAAATTTATCATTGAAGCAATAAAAAATCATAAGAAAAGCCTAACATGCAAAATATATACCTTTTTGAAAGCCTTCTTCTTTAAAGAGGACGAACCTAGACACTTCGATCTAGGTTTAAAAATCCTTCTACACATATTGAGATCAATCAAAAAATAACCATATAATTAAAAACTATAGCGTACACCTAAAATAGCCTGAAGGGACTGTTTTGTTTTACGTCCTTT
>NZ_JBHIME010000075.1:0-132885 GCF_042193875.1 Bartonella sp. OC68QHHN
AAATATCCGACTCTAAACATACTCTGAGACGCGCGAAATTCTTTAGAAAATGGATTATCAATTTTGCTCGTCTCATGGAGGTGATAGAAAATGTTTTTGCACATTTAAAACAGTGGTTCTCAAAGAATTCAAAAAATTATTAGAGAATGCTGGAAGAAACAGATGAGCTTTGTAACGGTATGTTGGAAAATCCTATTCCCGAACTTTTGTTAATGTTCACGAACCTTAAAAAAGATTACAAGGAATCAATATATTATACATGAATAAAAATTGGATGGTGATCCCGACAGGATTCGAACCTGTGACCCACGGCTTAGAAGGCCGTTGCTCTATCCAGCTGAGCTACGGGACCCAACTGATTATTTTCTCAATTCAAAATAGCATCTTGAATTCAATGTGTCCAAGAATGCTGCCGATCACTGCGAAAATTATCAGAATAAGAAATAGCACGTCGAATCGACGTATGTTTCTTTTCTACACGGTAAGAGATAGCATTCTTACGCGCAAAAGCAATCGCCTCTTCCTTCCTATTAAATCGGATCCTTACCTGATTGTTCATATCAGATGTTGCCGTATACCCCATAAGAGGTTCAAGCATTTTTGCTTTCACCGGCTCATATTCTAGAATCCAAAAACCTGTATTCCCCTTACCTGATTGCATAGCTGTCTTAGCAGGACTATAAATACGTGCGATCATGCCTTTTTCCTTCAGATTACACAACGCTTGAATGATAGTTTCTCACCACACGTATCCAATTGGGTCATTCTCACACACTCAATCAAATATGGTCGGAGCGATAGGATTCGAACCTACGACCCCCTGATCCCAAATCAGGTGCGCTACCAGGCTGCGCTACGCTCCGCCATTTACATTTACTTGATGCACATTTCCTAAAATTTTCACAACAGAAGTGCAAGAGAAAAACACACTTTTTTTTAATTTTGTTGCATTTCTTTACAAAAAAGCACATTTTTAAATTTTTTCCCCTACTCAATAACAGATTTATTGACAAATAATAGAAAATAATCCCCCTAAAAAAATCCAATCTATATTAAAAAAACAATGAATTTCTCTATAAGGATTTCATAGTTTTTATTCTACTTTAAGCAAGCTCTCACTGTATCAAAACGCATTCTACAGATACAATTTTAGAAAAAAAACGACTTAAATATCATAGAAAAACTTTCCTAAAGAAAACATAAGCCAAAAAATTCAGCTGTATTAAGCTTTTTTCCCCTCTTTTTCTATCTTCCAAAGGACCCTTTTATTAAAAATTCTAGAATCTTCTACAATCCAAACCCATAAACAAAAAATATTTTTTCAAAGCACAAAAGTTTTATTATAAATAAAACAAAGCGCTCTTTTTAGAAACATTTTCAAACGCGAATATGGAAAGAATTCAACATCATACAATAAAATCTCAAAGCTATTTAAAATAAACACATGAAAAAAGTAAAAAATGCTATTTTTTCACTCTTAACAGATATCAAAAAAGAAGAAAATTTAAATGACTTGTCTTTCCACATATTGAAACGATAATAGAAGGAAAAAATAAGTAAGCCATGATAAGGAGTGTTTACGGATTTCTTCTATTCAAAACTTCAGCAATAACAGCACGTGTTATTTTTCTTTTTCTTTGTAATGCCAGCTGATCCACAGAATCAATAACACGCTTCAATGAAAATAAAGAACGTTCACAACGACTTACAAGATAATAAACCGTATCTGGATGTACAATAAGTTGCCTATCGGAAAAAAGCTTAAATGCAACAGCTGTTAACAATGTATCATCCGGCTGATTAATTTCAACGAACATCACCGAATTAAGACGACTTTTTAGATCATTTAACTTTAAATTCCAAGCGGAAGGAAGTGTTCGTGCCGTCATCAATAAAGTAGCTTGTCGTGCATCAAGATTTGCTTGCTTAATACTGTTAATTAAATGAAAAAGTTCTGTCTCATTAATTTCACCTGCATCAATATCCTCTATTAAAAATGATCTACCTAAAGAAGCCATAGTAACAGCCTGATCAATTTCATTGTGCTGAATCCTGAAAGCATCTGCTTTTTGGAGCCATATATTAGAAAAGTGCGTTTTTCCAGATCCTTTTTTTCCAACCAAAACTGCAATAGGTAAGCTCCAATTGGGCCAGTGATCAATAAGCTGAAAAGCCATACGATTACTTTCCGTTACCACTAAATCCTCAAATTGAAAAATCGGATCATAAGGAAAACTTAAAGATAATTGCGTTTCACACCCATTCATTTTAGCGACTCCGAATTTTCCCTTCGCGAATACATCTGAGAACTAAGATAAGTATGAAGAGCAAAACGAACTAAAACACCAACAGCCGCTGCTGCAGGAACAGCAACAAGCATACCAGTAAAACCAAAGAGTGAAGAAAAAGCGAAAAGCGAAAACATCAACCATACGGGATGTAATCCTACTGATGAACCTACAAGCTTGGGCTGAAGAATATAACCTTCAATAAACTGACCAATTAAAAAAAGTGTCATCACAACGATGATCCCCCCCCAATTATTGGGATAAAACTGGACCCATGCAATACCAACAGAAAGAACCAAACCACTCATTGTGCCAATATAAGGAACAAAGCTAATAAGACCAATAAACATACCAATCAAAAGACCAAAATTGAGTCCTGCAATCGTTAAACCAATAGCATAATAGCCTCCCAATATGAGACAAACTGTTCCTTGTCCACGAACAAAGCCTGCAATAGCTCTATCCATTTCATGAAAAATACTACGAACGGTTTCAAGATGATCACGTGGTATTAACGAATCGATTGCTGTTACCATACGTGGCCAATCTAATAACATATAAAATGCCACCACAGGTGCCACAACAAATAGGCTAACGATATTAACGATAGATTTTCCTGACTTTAAAAGTGAATTCAAAAGAGACGTAATAAAATCCGAACCTTCTCCCAAAAATCCTTTAATATTATTCCGTAATTCATTTGGATCACTTCCAAAATAGCGCCTTATCCAATCAAAATCATGCTCAACAAAAAAGGTTTGAATACGATTAATATAAACAGGTAAACCATCACTCATAAATTGCTGTATTTGCCAACTAATAACAGGAATCAAAATAACTAAAGCAGCAACGAAGGTAATAACAATAAATAAGGTAATGAGGACAGTCCCAAACACACGACGAATACCAAATTTTTCAAGTAATTGAACAATGGGATTGAGAAAATAAGCCAACACAATCCCTGCCACAAAAGGAAGCAAAATCGATCCAAAAACAAACATAAAAAGAATGAAAAAAATCAGTGTACCAAGCCAAAAAAAGATTTGCCTTTTCATATTATTCGGCAACGGTAATTGAGTATACGCTGGCACATAAGTCTTATAACGATCACGAGATGTATTCTCACTCACTTTCTTTCTCATAAGTTGCCAAGAAGACTGTCCGTGATTATCTGATATCTTGCTCATAAAATATCCTAAAAAATTCTTCACAAAAAATTATAATCATCTTCAAAATAAGGTACAAGTAAAGTTGCTTATTTTCTTATCAATATCTCTTGCAGAGAGAACTCTATCATGGCATTGCATAATATCAAAACCTGATTTTCCACTAAAGGAAGGCTCCAATGAGCAATCAAGATCTTACAAATAATAAATCCAAAGCTAGTCTTACCTACGCAAAAGCCGGTGTAAACATCGATATGGGTAATGCCATGGTAGAAAAAATTAAACCCTTTATACGCGCGACAAAACGAGCCGGAGCAGATGCAGAAATTGGCGGTTTTGGTGGACTTTTTGATTTAAAAGCAGCTGGTTTTATGGATCCTATCCTAGTAGCAGCCAATGATGGTGTGGGAACAAAATTAAAAATTGCCATTGAAGTAGGTCACCATAACACTGTAGGTATTGATCTTGTAGCTATGTGTGTCAATGATTTACTCGTACAAGGGGCTGAACCTCTCTTTTTTCTGGATTATTTTGCAACTGGAAAGCTTGATCCTGAACAAGGTGCTGTAATTGTTTCTGGTATTGCTGAAGGATGTAAACAAGCCGGTGCTGCTCTTATTGGAGGAGAAACTGCAGAAATGCCAGGAATGTATGCAGAGGGAGATTATGATCTAGCCGGTTTTGCTGTAGGAGCATGCGAACGCAGCAAGCTACTCCCTTCAAAAGATTTGACAGAAGGTGATATTATATTAGGTTTAAGCGCCTCTGGAATTCATTCCAATGGCTTTTCGCTTGTTCGACGAATCATCCAGCAAAATTATCTCAAATGGAATGACCCTGCCCCTTTTGCCCCCAAAAACAGCCTTGGTATAGCACTTCTTACACCAACACGCATTTATGTAAAATCGCTTCTTCCCCTCATGCGAAAATACGAAGGGATTAAAGCTCTTGCTCATATTACGGGTGGAGGCTTTCCTGAAAATATTCCACGTGTCGTTCCATCTTCTCTCTGCGCTGAAATTAATCTTTCTACCATCAATGTTCCAGCAGTATTTTCATGGATTGCCAAACAAGGTAAAATAAAAGAAACAGAAATGTTAAGAACATTTAATTGTGGTATTGGCATGATCATTATCGTAGCACAGCATGCAGCTGAAAAAATCACGCAAGCTCTTGAAAGAAAAGGAGAGACTGTAACTCCCCTTGGCATTTTAACAAAACGCCAAGATCAAAATAAAGGAGTAATTTATAAAGGGGTACTGCATTTATGAAAAAACAAATCGTCGTTTTCATTTCTGGTAATGGATCCAATATGGTCGCCCTTGCTCAAGCTAGTCAACAAAAGGAATATCCTGCTGAAATCGTCGCAGTTATTTGCGATAATCCGCGTGCAAACGGTATTGAAAAGGCGCAAAACCATAACTTACCTATTCATATTGTTGATCGCAAAATTTACAAAACAAAAGAAGAGCATGAAGAAAGTATTTTTACGATTTTAGATCAATATAAACCGGATTTTCTCTGCTTTGCAGGGTATATGCGCCTTATCTCACCACGTTTTGTAAAACTTTACGAAGGACGAATTTTAAACATTCATCCTTCTCTTTTGCCTTCATTTAAAGGCTTAAACACACATGAAAAAGCTTTACAAGCAGGCGTAAAAATCACGGGTTGCACTGTTCACCTTGTTACAGAAGACATGGATGCAGGAAAAATCCTTGCCCAAGCAGCTGTTCCAGTCTATCCTCATGATACTGCTGAGGGCTTAGCACAAAGAGTTCTTCAAGCAGAGCACAAACTCTACCCCGAAGCCGTAAAAGCATTTATTGAAGGGAAGAGGAAAATGGTAGATACGCAACAACAGCTTTTATCTTTTTGAGTGTATCAACAATCTATTAATCAGCATTTTTTAATGTTTTACACATAGTTTGTGCTGAGTATCTATAATTGAAAATCTCTATGAAATGTTGACATAATAGAGTCTATCTCTTCATAAATTTTTGTGCAGAATGTGTGATTTTTTTGAATTTTAGTTAATTTTCGAAATTCTTCTTCTTTATTCAGTTCTATGACATTATCACAAGCTCTATCTATCAAAATACTCTCGTATTTCGCCTAAAAAATCTTAAAATACGCAATTTTTCTATTGTATAAATTTTTTGTCTCATGACAAAAGTGTTTCTTTAACTGTTAGAGCTAACTGTTTGAGTGTAAAAGGTTTAGATAAAAAACCAAAAACAGCATTTTGTGGAAGATTTTTAGCAAAAGCATCTTTTGCATATCCAGAAACGAAAAGAAATTTTATATCAGGATAGTTTTTACGGACTTCCTTCAATAAAGTGGGACCATCCATTTCTGGCATCACTACATCGGAAACAATAATATCAACAGCTCCTTTTTGTTCCTCAAGAATAGAGAGTGCTTCCACCCCACTCGCTGCCTCTAAAACCGTATATCCTCTCATTTGAAGAGCTCTTACCCCCCCCATTCTGACCGCATCTTCATCTTCAACCAATAAAACAGTCGCAGATCCTGTTAAGTCTATATTTTTATCTTTCTCTTCATCTTTTTCAATCTTTTGAGAAATTTCTCCTTTTATATTGAGGATATAACGGGGAAGAAAAATATGAAATGCTGCTCCTTCACCTTCTTTACTTTCACAATAAATGTACCCACCGCTCTGCTTGATAATTCCATAAACCATTGATAAACCAAGTCCTGTTCCTTTTCCAACTTCTTTTGTTGTAAAAAATGGCTCAAACATTTTTTCTTGTATAGCAGAAGATATACCAGCCCCTGTATCTGAAATAGTCAATTGCACATACTCACCAATTGCTAAACCAAGATGATTAAATTCAGCACTTTGTTGCTTTGTAATATTGTTTGTCGCAATCGTAACAATACCTCCATCTAACATGGCATCACGCGCATTAATAACCAAATTCATAATAACACGCTGGAAAGATGCTTGATCAACTTCAACGCTCCACAAATCTCTTCCATGAATAATTTTTAACTGAATATTATTCCCCAAAAGTGGTAAAATAAGATTGCGAATATCTGATAAAAATTCAGTAAAATCAACTTCTTCAGGTCGAAGTGTTTGCTTTCTAGAAAAAGCTAATAATTGCTGTACAAGAGCAGCTGCACGATTAGCATTATTTTTAATATTGATCAGATCAGCATGAGCAGGATCAGAACTACGATGTGTATTTAAAAGAAGATCACACGACATTAAAATTGCTGTTAAAACATTATTAAAATCATGAGCAATGCCGCCAGCCAATTGTCCAACAGCTTGCATCTTCTGACTTTGCATCATTTTATCTTCAAGCGTTTTTTGTTCAGTTGTTTCAATCACAGAGATAATAAGCAAATCTTGCAATGCATCACCATGATAGGGCGATACAGACATAATATGGAGCCGTAAATGGCATTCTTCATTTTTTTCTAAAACAGTTTCTAGAGAAACAAAATAATTTTTATTTGTTGCAATTCTCTGAAAAGAACGCTCTAACTGCACACAATCACGATGAGAAATAACATCATAAAAATTGACAGCTTTGTCCATACACCCCGTGAGTGATGAAAAAGCTTTATTCATATGAACCAATTGCCCTTCATGATCCACCACGGCTATTGCAAAAGGACTCGCATCAAAATATTCTGCTAATATACTAGGTAATTTTAATTGATCGTCCTCTTCTTTTTGTATTTGTTGTGGAATGATCACAATACGATAAATAGCTTCCTCTTCTAAGAGAGAAGAAACAGATATAAGACAATGGAATATTTTCTCACAAGTCGTCTGTGAATTTAAACATAACGAAAACCTATAAGGTAAAGAGTAACCTGAACTTTGATATCTGTTTGTTTGCAAACAGATATCACTCCATGAGCTCTTAGCGCCAACGCTATCGAATAACGAATCAAAATTATATTGACCAATTAAGAAATTCGCTAAATCAATTGAAAACCATTCGGCAAAAACCGCATTGGCATAAAGAATAGTTCCTTGTGTATTAACTGATACAAAACCAATAGGAGCTTGATCCAAGTGATTGATAGCCTCTTGAAGGTTTGAGTAAAAAACTTCTCGCGTTTGTTGTAAATGCGAAATATCAGCAATACGCCAAAATAAAAGCTTTTTTTTCTGTTTTGTGATAGGTTGAACGGAAATATTATACCAAACAGATTTTTTTGGTGTAGAATCGGTAAAAATTGGTTGTTCTACTCTTAATTCCTCTTGCGCTGCAAGATTATTACAGGCTGCAACCTTTAAGCGATATGAAAGTGCACCAGCTCCTGGAAGATCAGCAATAACCATATAACAAGACACTTCAGGCTTATAGGTCAGAATTTTTCGATAGTTTTGATTAGAATAATAAACAAAACCAGAAAGATCAGAGATTACAATTGCATCATCGCTCCTATTAAAGATGCTAAAATCAAAATCTTCATGCAACCACACATGGTATCTTAAAATTCCCATTCCACACAAAACAAGTGTTGCAACGCCGATAATTGCTAGAATCAAAAAAGATATCAATGTAGCCTTTTGTAAATAGCTTTGCGGATAAAAAAAACCTAAAATACCCACAATGAAAAGAAAAACTAATATAAAAACAACACTAAAAATCACAACTCTTCGATGAACAGAAGACGCTGATCTTTCATTATTATCAAAACCTTTATCCATCTCTTATTGCCTTAGATTTAGCTGTTTCTTATATCACAAAACTTCCTTTATATTCATTGTTATAAAGTATATACTATGATATTATCTTTCTAAGAAAGCTCACTTAATATTAAAAAGTTTATTTCCTGTATTTAAGTGAACCTTTTAGGGGTGTATTTATAAATTTATCTCGATAAAAACGATATTTTCACACAAAAATGGGAGAAAATCTATGTATATCTGGTTATCAGAGCAAATAGGTGCATCTGCTGCGAAAATAACGATAAGCTTTTTGTTTTTTATAATAACAATCGTGGCTACTACCATAATTATCTTGTTTTTACGTCGTTTAAGTACGAGAAGATTCAACATTAATGGGGAAAAAAGTCTATCACGATTAGCATTATGTGAAGTAATTTCTATAGATCGAGCACGCCGCCTTGTTTTAGTCCGTTGCGATAATAAAGAATATTTGCTTCTTATTGGCGGATTAACAGATGTGGTTGTAGAATCCGATATTACCAGTACATCCAAAATACAAAAGAGAGAAACACAGACACATCCCAATCCCGCCCCTACAGAAAAAAACGGGATATCGGATAAAAATCCCTCTTCTTTTACGAATCAAGCGGTAAAAGATTCAGCAATCACCGCTGAAATTGAGGGGCGGCAAGAACCATCTTTATTCATTCCTACCCCTAAAAAATAAAAATATACAATTTTATCACCACGAATTTCGTTTGTTTATCATTTCAATACCTTAATCATCGCGATAAACTCTTTCACGTCGTTCGTGACGTTCTTGCGCTTCCAATGACAAAACGGCTATCGGCCGAGCCTCAAGACGCTTTATACTAATGGGTTCGCCGGTTTCTTCACAAAAACCATATGTCCCATTATCAATGCGCTCTAAAGCAGCATCTATTTTTGAAATAAGTTTCCTCTGACGATCACGAGCACGTAATTCGATTGTACGATCCGTTTCACAAGAAGCCCTATCAGTCAAATCGGGTTGACCAACATTCTCTTCCTGCAAATTTTCCAAAGTCTCTCGAGCTTCTTTTAATATATCATTCTTCCAAGAAACCAATTTAGCACGAAAATACGCCTTTTGCCGCTCATTCATAAAAGGCTCATCTTCACTAGGGCGATATTGACCATCAATCTCTTCGCTCATGCAATAAAAAACCTCCACATATGCTATGTGCGGTCTATATATTGTGCAATACCCATCAACACAAGAGTAAAATGTTTTTTCATAACAATCTACAAATATGTCTAAATGCACTGTTTAGGTTTAAGCACTTTTTTATGTAGGTTAGATTCTTGATTAAATCTCATCCAGAATCATTTTTCTCGCTTATTGAGAAACTTCAAAAAGAAGGAAATCTATCAGATATCCAGATATCAGAGCCATCCCTCCCCTACTTTCTCATTATTTAAAATCTAAATGAAGCAATAATAACTCATTTCATCAATGCAAAAAAATAAAATTTTTATAAAGGCAAAGTGTGATATTCACGTTTCAAATACATCAAAGCGTCTTTTTCTTTATTACAGTTGATAGCAACAACCTCACCAATCAAAATACAATGGGTTGCGTGTTCGTGCCAACAAATCAAGCGACAATCAAATGACGCTAGAGCGTCTGAAAGACTAGGGGCCCCCGTTTGCAAAGCTCCCCATTGAGCAACATCAAAACGCTCATTTTGTGTAGAAGTGCAACACCTCGAAAAAACATCCGCTAATGGACGATGTTTTCCTGCCAAGCTATTAACACAAAAATTTCCATTCTCCATAAACACCTGATTCTTTAAATTATGGCGCATGAGACAAACAAGAAGGGTTGGAGGATTATCAGATAAAGAACAACACGCCGAAACAGTCACCCCGCGTCTTCCCTTAATGCCATTTGTTGTCACAATATGCACAGCTCCTGCAAAAAGACTCATGGCATCTCGATATTCTTGGGAAGAAACCGCAATATTATGTTGAAGTTCAGGCATCAAATATGTTTTATGATTCGACATATCTTTCACTTATAAAGCTTTAAAATTTCAAGCGATCTTTCCATAAAAAGACCTGTAATACATATTTTTTCTTTTCCGTCATAACACAAAAGATATTTGTGTATACACAGTGATATGATAAAAACAGCCAATCAAGGAGATTTTAATGCCCCATTCTCATCTCATTTCGCCTTCACTCTTGGCTTCTGATTTTTCTAAACTTGGACAAGAAATGTTAGATGTTGTTGATGCTGGTGCAGATTGGCTTCATCTCGATATCATGGATGGGCACTTTGTTCCTAACATCACCTTTGGTCCTGAAATCGTCAAGGCTCTACGCCCATTAACCAAAGCAATATTTGATGTCCACCTTATGATCGCACCAGTAGACCCTTATTTGGAGGCTTTTGCAAAAGCGGGTTCAGATACTATAACCATTCATGCTGAAGCAAGTCCACATCTTCATCGTTCATTACAAACAATCAAAAAAATGGGAAAAAAAGCAGGAATTGCTCTCAATCCAAGCACCCCTGAACATGTACTTGAATATTTGCTTGATCAATTAGATCTCATTCTCATCATGACGGTCAATCCCGGTTTTGGTGGACAAAGTTTTATTCCAGAAATAAAAGATAAAATTAAGCGCGTTAAAAGCATGATTGCAAACCGCCCTATTGATCTTGAAGTTGATGGTGGTATCACTGTTGATACAATTGGGATAGCTGCAAAAGCTGGTGCAAATGTATTTGTCGCAGGCTCTGCAATTTATAAAAACGGAAATAAAGAGCTTTACAAAACACGTATTAATGCATTGCGCCAAGCCGCAATCCTCTCACAATAAGGAAAAAAATGATGATCGCACGTTATTCCCGCCCTGCAATGGTAACAATTTGGTCTCCCGAAACAAAATATCGTATTTGGTTTGAAATTGAAGCCCATGCCTGTGATGCTCTTGCTCACTTAGGAATTATTCCGAAAGAAGCCGCAAAAGTCATTTGGGAAAAAGGGGCAGCTGCTAAATTTGATGTCAATCGCATTGATGAAATTGAAGCAATTACCAAACATGATGTTATCGCATTTCTGACCCACCTAGCTGAATTCATTGGACCAGCAGCACGTTTTATCCACCAAGGCATGACATCATCTGATGTTCTCGATACAACGCTGAACATTCAATTGATGCGTGCTAGTGATATTTTGCTAGAGGACATAGATCAACTTCTTGAAGCATTAAAAAGACGTGCTTTTGAGCATAAAGAGACAATCACCATTGGGCGGAGTCATGGCATTCATGCTGAACCAACAACATTTGGAATCAAATTTGCTCTTGCATACGCTGAATTTTCCCGTTGTCGCAAACGTCTTCTTGCAGCACGAGAAGAAATTTCTACTTGCGCGATTTCAGGAGCTGTAGGAACTTTTGCAAATATCGATCCACGCGTTGAAGAACATGTAGCAAAAGCCCTAGGAATGCGTGCTGAACCGGTTTCCACCCAAGTAATACCAAGAGATCGTCATGCTATGTTTTTTGCAACACTTGGTGTTATTGCTTCCTCTATTGAAAGGCTAGCAATAGAAATACGCCATTTACAACGAACAGAAGTTCTTGAAGCAGAGGAACATTTTTCACCTGGGCAAAAAGGTTCATCGGCGATGCCTCATAAACGTAATCCAGTTTTAACAGAAAATTTAACTGGATTAGCCCGCATGGTACGTGCATTTGCACTCCCAGCTATGGAAAATGTTGCACTTTGGCATGAACGTGATATTTCCCATTCATCTGTTGAGCGTTATATTGCTCCAGATGCGACTATTACACTTGATTTTGCTCTTTCTCGCCTCACATCTGTTATTGAAAATCTCATTGTCTATCCAGAAAATATGCAAAAAAATCTCAATAAATTCCACGGTCTTGTTCACTCACAACGGGTGCTTTTAGCACTCACGCAAGCAGGAATCAGCCGTGAAGATTCTTATCGGATTGTACAACGAAATGCGATGAAAGTTTGGGAACAAGGAAAAGATTTTTTAGAAGAACTCCTCAATGACAAAGATGTTACTAAAGCTTTAAGTGAAGAAGAACTTCGCGAAAAATTTGATCTTTCTTACCATACCAAACATATCAATACGATTTTTAAACGTGTTTTTGAAGAACAATAAAGCGACATAGAAAACCCAAGTCTATTCCACCTATGATCAAAAACTGCTGTAACAAAGAAAACAATTCATGAAAGCAAATCAACTCGATATTCTTATTGTTCCTGGCTACAAAGGATCTGGTCCAGATCACTGGCAAACACGCTGGGAAAAAAAATTGTCGACAGCCCGCCGCATTGAACAACTCCATTGGTCAAAGCCTGTTTGTGAAGAGTGGGTTAACAAAGTTAAAACCGCCATCGCAAAAGCTCAAAGGCCTGTTATGCTTATTGCTCATTCATTAGGAGTTCCCAGCGCTATTCATGCAACTGTACAAAATACAGAAAAAATCTGTGGCGCTTTCTTTGTTGCACCTCCAGATGTTTCCAATGAGAAAATACGTCCCAAACATTTAATGACATTTGGCCCCTATCATCGCCAAAAGCTGCCTTTTCCTTCTATTGTCATAGCCAGTCGCAACGATGAGTTTTGTCAATTTTCAGTAGCAGAAAAAATTGCCAATGATTGGGGATCACTCTTTGTTGATGCTGGGTATTCTGGCCATATTAACACAGAATCCGGACACGGACCTTGGCCTGAAGGGCTTATGGTCCTCTCTCACTTTCTTGCAAAAATTTGATCCAAAAGAGGTAATCTTCTTTCTCATCGCTTATGTATCTTTACCTTTGTGTAGACGTGTAATGATAAAAATTATAAAAGTATCATAGCAATATCGTTGAGAAATTCTATCAATTAGGATAGTATCATTTATCAATGTTATTAAAAACCTCTCAAGATAAATAGAGAATCATGATGAATCGTCGCCACCGTATTTATGAAGGCAAGGCTAAAATTTTATACGAAGGACCTGAACCAGGAACTTATATTCAATTTTTTAAAGATGATGCAACTGCCTTTAATGCAAAAAAACATGAAATTATCGACGGAAAAGGGGTTTTAAACAACCGAATTTCGGAACATATCTTTAGCCATCTTGGACGTTTGGGCATCCCAACACATTTTATCAAACGTCTAAACATGCGTGAACAGCTTATTAAAGCAGTGGAAATCATTCCGTTGGAAGTTGTAGTTCGCAATGTTGCTGCCGGCTCTCTTGCTAAACGTTTAGGACTGGAAGAAGGAACCCCGCTTCCGCAATCCATCATTGAGTTCTACTATAAAAATGATTCTCTCGATGATCCTATGGTAACGGAAGAACATATCACAGCTTTTGGGTGGGCTGTCCCACAAGAGATAGAAGATATCATGCAACTTTCAATTCGTATTAATGATTTTCTTTCTGGGCTTTTTGCCGGTGTTAACATCCAGTTAATTGATTTTAAAATGGAATTTGGTCGCCTGTGGGAAGATGAAACAATGCGCATTGTTCTTGCTGATGAAATCTCACCTGATTCTGCACGACTATGGGATATGCAAACACAAGAAAAAATGGATAAAGACCGTTTTCGTCGTGATATGGGTGGGCTTATTAATGCCTATCAAGAAGTTGCCAAACGTCTTGGTATTATGAATGAAAACGAACCAACACGACCAAGTGGTCCCGTTCTCGTAAAGTAAAAACAAGGTAAAAAAAACATCACCTTATATAAATATCCCCTCTTCAAAGGAGAGGTTCTTTTAACAAGCAGAAAGCAAAAAAATGAAAGCACGCATTACAGTTACTTTAAGAGAAAGCGTTCTTGATCCACAAGGAGAAGCAATTGTCGGTGCTTTAAAAAGTTTAGCTTTCGAAGGCATTCAATCGATTCGTCAAGGAAAGGTTTTTGATATTGTTCTTGATGATCTACCTTCTGAAACCGCAAAGAAAAAACTTGAACAAATGTGTGAAGAGTTACTCGCAAATACTGTCATTGAAAATTATACAATCGAACTTTTTTAAGTGGAACGCTCATGAAAACTGCCATCATTCAACTTCCTGGATTAAATCGTGATCGAGATATGGTTGCAGCATTACACCATATAACGGGAGTTAAGCCACTAAAAATTTGGCAAACAGAAACAACAATTCCAGATGTAGATGTTATTATTATTCCTGGTGGTTTTTCCTATGGCGACTACTTAAGATGTGGTGCTATTGGAGCGCGAACTCCCGTCTTAAAAGCCATTCGTGAAAAAGCACAAGAAGGTACTACAATAATAGGTATCTGTAATGGATTTCAAATTTTGTTGGAAGCAGGATTATTACCTGGGACTTTAATGCGTAACGCCTCTTTAAAATTTGTTTGTCGTGAAATAAAACTTGAAGTCGTTAACGCCAAGACGAAATTTTCTCGATATTATTCTAAAGGACAAATTATTCGTTGTCCTGTTGCCCATCACGATGGAAATTATTTTGTTGATAGTGAAACATTAAAGCAATTGGAAGACAATGAACAAATTGTTTTTCGCTATGCAGAAAATACAAACCCGAACGGATCAATGAACGATATTGCTGGTATTGTTAATAAAACTGGTAATATTCTTGGTATGATGCCTCACCCTGAAAACTTTATTGAACCCGCCCACGGAGGTATTGACGGTCGTTTACTTTTTCAAAGTACTTTAGAGTTAGTAAATGGATGATGCTGCAAAAATACTGGCACTCCATGATTGTAAAAAAGAAGGACCTATACCATTCCTTACATCGTAAATCTATGAACAAAGCTCTTCATAAACAACAATGGATATTATTTTCTAAAAACATAATTATTAAGACCATTTTTAATCTTAAATCCCACCAAAAAAATGAAAAAATCTTCAGCTTACTGTATATAAATATTTTTATTATTAAACAACATTATTGCTTATAATATAAGCTGCTAGATTAAAAAAATAAAAATGCTAAATTTTGATTAATTTAACGGATAAATACTCATGAAGCCTTGCAATAACATCACTATTACACCAGAGCTCATTGCACAACACGGGCTAAAAGAGGATGAATATCAACGTATCCTGACGTTAATCGGTAGAGAACCAACATTTACTGAACTAGGAATTTTTTCTGCAATGTGGAACGAACATTGTTCCTATAAATCATCTAAAAAATGGTTAAAGACTCTTCCGACAGAAGGAAAATATGTCATCCAAGGACCTGGTGAAAATGCTGGTGTTGTCGATATTGGCGAAGGGCAATGTGTTGTTTTCAAAATGGAAAGCCATAACCACCCTTCTTATATTGAACCTTATCAAGGTGCAGCGACAGGTGTTGGTGGTATTTTACGTGATGTCTTTACAATGGGAGCCCGTCCTGTTGCTGCTATGAATGCATTGCGATTTGGTGCTCCTGATCACCCACGAACACGCCATCTTGTTTCTGGTGTTGTTTCTGGAATTGGTGGTTACAGCAATGCTTTTGGCGTTCCAACTGTTGGTGGAGAAGTAAATTTTGACAAGCGTTATAATGGCAATATCCTTGTTAACGCTTTTGTCGCCGGTATTACAAAGACAGACACCCTTTTTTATTCTAAAGCGCAAGGTATTGGACTCCCTGTTGTTTATCTTGGTGCAAAAACAGGACGTGATGGTGTCGGTGGAGCAACAATGGCTTCTGCTGAATTTGATGATTCAATCAGTGAAAAACGCCCAACTGTTCAAGTAGGTGATCCTTTTACAGAAAAATGTCTCCTTGAAGCATGTTTAGAGCTCATGGAACTTGGAGCCGTGGTTTCTATTCAAGATATGGGGGCAGCAGGACTCACCTCTTCTGCCGTTGAAATGGGTGCAAAAGGAAATTTAGGGATACAGCTTAATCTCGATACAGTTCCTGTTCGAGAAGAAAACATGACAGCCTATGAAATGATGCTTTCTGAAAGTCAGGAGCGTATGCTCATGGTCCTTAAACCAGAACTAGAAAAGCAAGCAGAAGCAATTTTTCATAAGTGGGGGCTACATTTTTCTATCATTGGAAAAACAACCGACGATTTACGTTTTCGTGTATTTCATCACGGGGAAGAAGTTGTCAATCTTCCCATCAAAGAGCTTGGTGATGAAGCGCCTGTTTATGATCGTCCTTGGAGTGCACCAGCAAAAAAAATACCCTTGAAAACAGAAGACGTCAAAAAAGTTGAAAATTTTGGTGATGCGCTTCTGTCCTTATTGAATTCTGCTGATCAAAGTTCACGGCGATGGGTTTATGAACAATATGATACCCTTATCCAAGGAAATAGCCTTGTTTGTCCAGGAGGTGATGCAGGCGTTATCCGTGTAGGAAACAACAGCAAACGTGCTCTTGCTTTTTCTTCTGATGTAACACCTCGCTATTGTGAAGCAGACCCTTATGAAGGAGGAAAACAAGCTGTCGCAGAATGCTGGCGAAATATTAGTACGACAGGTGCAACACCACTGGCTGCTACAGATAATCTCAATTTTGGTAACCCTGAAAAACCTGAAATTATGGGACAGCTGGTTTTGACTATTAAAGGTATAGGAGAAGCTTGTAGAGTCCTCGATTTTCCTATCGTTTCAGGCAATGTTTCTCTTTACAACGAAACAAATGGGGAAGCCATTCTTCCAACCCCCACAATTGCTGGTGTAGGACTTCTTAATGATTGGTCTAAAATGGTAACAATAAGTGGTATGCAAAATGGAGATATTCTTGTTTTAGTAGGAAATTGCGGTTCTCATTTAGGACAATCAATCTATGCACGTAACATTTTAAATATTGACGCAGGTGCCCCCCCCCCTGTAGATTTACAACTTGAAAAAAAGCATGGTCAATTTGTTCGAGATGCCATTAATAGCGGTTTTATTCATGCTGCTCATGACATTTCTGACGGAGGATTAGCGATAGCACTTGCCGAAATGGTGATTAAAGCAGGTAAAGGAATCAAAGTAACGTTAAGCAATAAATCACCCCATCATGCAGAACTTTTTGGAGAAGACCAAGGACGTTATCTTTTAGCCGTCAAACCTCACTCTCTCAATAGTCTTAAAGAGCGTGCACAAATTAATACAGTTTCTTTAACAGAGCTAGGTCAAGTTGAGGGAACTTCTCTCAATATAGATGGGGTATTAACACTTTCAGTAGACAAACTCACAAAAGCTTATGAAAACTGGTTTCCGCAATTTATGGGTGAAGAGTAAAAATTGTTTTTTTCTCTTAAACAGCCTTTATAAAAAAATGAATAACATAGGAGAATAATGATGGCAATGAGTGCCCATGCAATTGAAACACTTATTCGTGAAGGCATTCCTGATGCTACTGTAACAATTCGTGATCTTGCTGGAGATGGGGAACATTATGCTGCAGAAGTTATTTCTGAAAGTTTTCGTGGTAAAACCCGTGTTCAACAACATAAAATGGTCTATGATGCCCTTAAAGGCAATATGGGAAATGACCTTCACGCCTTAATGTTGCAAACAAATATCCCAAAATAATCTAAAATTTCTTCTTGCATTCACTCATTTAATACGTTTAAAAACAGTATGAATATAAATTGCACACTTATAAAAATCTGAAATATCGAGGGGTAAAAATGACCACTGTTCATGATTTTATTGACAACGAGATTAAAACAAACGACGTCATTTTATTCATGAAAGGAACACCTGACACTCCGCAATGCGGGTTTTCAGGACAAGTTGTTCAAATCCTTGACTATTTAGGATTGAATTATAAAGGAATTAATATCTTAACCTCTAACGAATTGCGCCAAGGGATTAAAGATTACTCAAATTGGCCAACAATTCCACAACTTTATATCAAAGGTGAATTTATCGGAGGCTGTGATATTGTTAAAGAGATGTTTCAAAACAATGAGTTACAGGAACTTTTGAAAGAGAAAAATATTCCCTGTAATCAATCATAGGTATCTTTCATTTTATTCAGACTCTTTAAAAGAGCTGTTTTCAGACGAAATTTTTATTTCAAGGATGCCATATGTCATATTCAGTCGATGAACAAACGCATAATGATGCGATTAAGAATAAAATTGGCTATAAAGAATTTGTTATTCTTATTGCTTCGCTTATGGCTATTAACGCTATAGCTGTTGATATTATGCTGCCAGCTATGCCTAATATTTTAGACGGCTTAAATGTTCTCAATGAAAATGATCAACATTATATCATTTCGAGTTATCTTATTAGCTATGGTATTGCTCAAATATTTTTCGGTCCAATAAGCGATAGGTATGGACGACGTAAACTTATTCTTCTCGGACTTGCTTTTTATTCATTTACGGCGATTGGCTGTGCCTTTGTAACTGATTTTTCTCTCTTACTTATTTTGCGTATCTTGCAAGGTATTGGAGGGGCTGCTATGCGGGTTCTTACAGTTTCCGTTGTACGTGATCTTTACAGTGGTCGAAAAATGGCAGAAGTTATGTCTATTGTTATGATGGTTTTTCTTGTTGCACCAATGATTGGTCCCGCAACAGGACAGATCATTTTACTGCTCGGACATTGGCAATATATTTTTATTTTCATGGCAATGATTGGTTTCGGGCTGATGATTTGGATTCAATTTCGCTTGCCTGAGACTCTTTATGCTCAACGCTCTCTTTCCTTTTCTTCAGTCAAACATAATTTATGGATTGTAATAACCAATCGCACAACACTTTGCTATACACTAGCAACTTCCATTATTTTAGGCTGTATTTTTACCGCTGTTAATACATCACAACAAACGTATGAAGGGATCTATAATCTAGGACTTTGGTTCCCTATTGCCTTTGCAGTTGGTGCTGCATTTCAGGCTTTCTCATCATTCATGAACTCTCAACTCGTTGGACGCCTTGGAATGCGGCGTATTGCTCATACTATGCTTTTGCTCTTTTGTGTCACTTCATGTGTATGGTTTATTGGCTCTATCTTAACAGATGGTATTCTTCCTTTTGTTTTTTACATGCTATTATTCTGTATACTGATGTTTGCCTGCGGTGGCATTATGGCCAATTTCAATACACTCGCTCTCGAATCTGTAGGAGAAATTGCTGGAACAGCTTCTTCTGTATCCGGCTTTCTTCAAACATCTATTGGTGCAGGACTTAGCTTTTTTATTGCCCAACAATTTGATGAAACAACCATCCCAAACTCAGCAGGATTTTTCTTTCTGAGTCTCACTGCCATACTTCTCGTCTTATGGGCTGAACGTGGTCATCTTTTTAGGCAATATCATAGTAATCCTAACGAATAAGTATTACTACGAAAGATTAATAACATCTCTCTTGAAAAATAAGGAGATAAACCTATCAGACAAAATAAAATATCTCTAAATAGAACACTCTTGTGTTAAATATTTACATTTTTTGTTTAAAGGTACAGCTCTCAAAATATCAAATCATTCCACGACAGCACCCATAAATGGTATAATGTTAAAAAAACATACCTATTGTTGCAACAACTCTTGTATGTGAAACAGTTTATTAAAAAAATATTTTTATTCTTTTCTTCAATATTTCTTATACAGACGGACTAATCTCTCATCTCATAACAAGCAAACAAACAATTTTGATTGATTTAACTTGAACAAGATCGAAATAAGAAAAAACTCACGCTTTAGTTTTTTCTTTCAATAAAAAATAAATTATCATTATAAATTAATATCCTACACAATCGTAAAACCATAGGAAATTTTCTCATTTATAAAATACATTTAATTAATAAATTTTCCTGATTTTGGAAATCCTTTTGGAACCAAACGCCCGACACCTGCACGCGTTCCAATCCATTCAACGAGATCATCCGCCTGACGGTTAAAGATTCGTTCAGCTGTATCTTGCCAACTTAAACCTTCTAATAAATTAAAAGTCTTGGCATCAACAACACCACCTTCTTTATAACGCTGTAAACGAACACCTTTACCGCGATTCATTTCTGGTATTTGTTCAATAGAAAAAATAAGCATTTTACGGTTTTCACCAACCACTGCAACATGATCACCATTTACTTGAACACATAGCTTTAGCTTATCAGGAGCTTTTACATTCATCACTTGCTTTCCTTTTCGTGTATTGGCGATCACTTCTGCAGAAGAAACAATAAAACCATTACCGTGAGATGAAACCAAGAGAAATTTTTCCTCTGCGTGATGCACAAAAGCTGTAAGAACATCGTGCTCATCATCCATATCAACTAAAATACGAATAGGTTCACCATGTCCCCGCCCTCCAGGCAAACTATTTGCACCAATAGCAAAAAACTTTCCCCCTGTACTTATCAGCAAAATCTTGTCGGTCGTAAATGCTGGAAATGCTAACTTTAAACTGTCTCCTTCTTTAAAAGAAAGTGCTTTATAATCGTTCAAATGTCCCTTCAAAGCACGCATCCATCCCTTTTCAGAAATAACAATAGTAATCGGTTCTTTTTCGATCATCGCTTGTTGAATATCATCAAGATCATGTCTAGGTGCCTCTTCAAATGTCGTACGTCTTTTCCCTAAGAGTGTTTCAGGACCAAAAGTGTTTCGAACTTTTTTGATTTCTTCTGAAATTATTTTCCATTGTTTTATAGGAGAAGCTAACAAATTCTGTAGCTTTTCTTTTTCAGCTTTTAAATTTTCAAATTCTTTACGAATTTCAAATTCCTCAAGCTTACGCAAAGAACGCAAGCGCATATTAAGAATAGCTTCAGCTTGATTTTCTGTTAATTCAAAACAACTGATCAGCTGCTTTTTAGGTTCATCCTCTTCACGAATAATCTGAATAACCTCATCGAGATTTAAATAGGCAATAAGATATCCATGAAGAATTTCTAATCGACAATCAATTTGATCAAGCCGATAATGAGAGCGGCGAATAAGGACTTCTTGACGATGTTCAAGCCATTGCTGTAAACTCTCGCGCAAAGAGAGAACATTGGGTATTTTTCCCAAAGACAAAACATTTAGATTAAGGGGAAATCTTACTTCAAAATCAGTCAATTTAAAAAGAGACTCCATAAGGAGCTCCGGATCAACGGTACGATTTTTAGGAACCAGCACGATTCTGATATCTTCTGCTGATTCATCTCGGATATCCTCAAGCATTGGTAATCGCCGTGCAAGCAAAAACTCTGCTGTTTTTTCAATAAGACGTGACTTTTGAATCTGATAGGGAATTTCAGTCACAACAATCACATAAGAGCCACGGCTACCAGATTCCTGATGCCAACGTGAACGCAAGCGAAAGAATCCACGCCCAACCCGATAGGATTCCTCAATACTTTTTTTAGGCTCAACTAAAATTCCCCCTGTCGGAAAATCAGGACCAAGAACGAATTGATTTAATTCCTCATCATTTACATCGGGATGCGCAATCAAATGAAGCGCTGCATCACAAAGCTCAGCAACATTATGGGGTGGAATAGACGTTGCCATACCAACAGCAATACCAGAAGAACCATTTGCTAAAAGATTAGGGAAAGCTCCTGGTAAAACAACCGGCTCTTCATCTTCCTCATTATAGGTTAAACGAAAATCAATAGCATTTTCATTAATTCCTTCAAGTAACAATGCAGCCACTTCAGTCATACGTGCTTCCGTATAACGCATAGCAGCAGCATTATCACCATCAATATTACCAAAATTGCCTTGCCCATCAACCAACGGATAACGAACAGCAAAACTTTGAGCCAAGCGCACCAAAGCATCATAAATAGAGGCATCCCCATGAGGATGAAATTTTCCCATGACATCACCGACAATCCGCGCACATTTCGCATAAGACTGTCCAGGATTTAGTTTGAGAAGACGCATCGCATGAACAATCCGCCGGTGGACAGGCTTCAATCCATCACGTACATCAGGCAATGCACGGTGTGTAATCGTAGAAAGTGCATAAGCTAAATAACGTTCCTGTAAAGCAGAACGTAATTCTATTGGTTCAATATGTTCTTTATCAAAAGGTAAATTCATTTTATCAGACATAGTATTAAAACAACAATTCCCACAATAATAAGAAATTATTTTATAGGATTTATTTAATGAAATCTTCTATGAGTCGACTTTTTTATTAAAAGTCAATTACATAAAAACAAACGCTGCAATTAGAACATGAACAGAAAATTATATCAATTTGAAAAATTTATACATGTCCTTTCCCCCTTGTTTTAAGTAATTTATTGAAAGCTTTATCAAATCCGACAATAATTTAACGGTTCACAAAGAGTTATTTCATCCTTTTTGGAATGACAAAAGCACCTTTCAAACATCATCTTTTATTATAAAGATAAATTGTATAACAACCCCATTTAGTTTTTCATAGAAAAACTAAAAAAATATTCAAAGCTTATAAAATTTAAACTTTTCAGAGTAAGTCTATAGAACAGAAAACCGCATTATTCTCATAAAAACGAAGAGACACAATTCTCTGCTACAACGTTTTAAAAACTTCAATAAAAATAAATAATATATTGACGTATAAAGATAATTCATTTTTTTCAACTAAAATGAGGCTCCCTAAAATTATAGAATTCTCTCATATCTAATTTATTCATGATAAATCACTCACAATCATTTCCTCACCTATTACGAGGGGAAGAGCCACTATAGAAACAAGGAATAAAAATGCCTTGTAAAGAATCAACACAATAGCGTTTTTGCCTATATAAATTTCACAAACAGCATACACACACACCAATGCTCTTGAGAGGCATTAAAACTTTACTCTACGTGAAAAATGAAAACAATCCATAATCAACTTTATGAGCTATTTTTGTGAGTAGGAGCCATGCGGATTCCTAAATCACGTAATTGTGTAGGAGAAACATCAGACGGTGCACTCATCAAAAGATCAAGCGCCTGTTGATTCATAGGAAATAAAGCAACTTCACGCAAATTTTTAACACCTTGCAACAGCATAATGATGCGGTCAATTCCCGCAGCCATACCACCATGTGGCGGAGCCCCATAATGAAATGCACGATAAAGACCACCGAAACGATCTTTCACAACTTCCTTAGAAAGTCCTACAAGTTCAAAAACTTTAAGCATCATTTCTGGTAAATGATTACGAATTCCACCTGATGCAATTTCATAACCATTGCAAACAAGATCATATTGAAAAGCTTTAAGAGTAAGAGGATCTTGACAAGCAAGAGCATTTTCTCCTCCTTGAGGCATGGAAAAAGGATTATGTGCAAAATCAATCTTTTTCTCATCTTCATTCCATTCAAAAAATGGAAAATCAACAATCCACGCCAAAGAGAAACTCTCTCTATCGAGAAGATCTAATTCTTCCCCTACCCGTGTACGGGCTGCTCCAGCAAAAGATGCGAATTTTTTTGGATCTCCAGCAACAAAAAAACAGGCATCACCACTTTCAAGTCTCAGCTGTATACGGAGCGCTTCAGCTCGCTGTTGACCAATATTTTTGGCGATAGGCCCTGCTCCTTCAAATTTTCCTTTTTCTTCACGCCAAAAAATATAACCGAGCCCTGGTTGCCCCTCGCCTTGTGCCCATACATTCATACGATCACAAAAAGCACGACTTCCACCCGTTTTAGCCGGAATAGCCCACACTTGTGCATTCTCATCATTCGCCAAAATTTGAGCAAAGACCTTGAAACCAGAATTATAAAAATGTTGAGAAACATCTTCCATAATGATCGGATTACGTAGATCAGGCTTATCAGAACCATATTTTTGCATTGCTTCATCATAGGAAATGCGAGGAAAGCTTTGTGTCACAGTTTTTCCATCTGCAAATTCTTCAAAAATAGAACGCATAATAGGTTCCATAGTTGCTAAAACATCTTCTTGCTCAACAAAACTCATTTCAACATCTAATTGATAAAATTCACCAGGAAGACGGTCGGACCTTGGATCTTCATCTCTAAAACATGGAGCAATCTGAAAATAACGATCAAAACCTGACATCATCAACAACTGTTTATATTGCTGTGGTGCTTGCGGTAGTGCATAAAATTTTCCCTGATGAACACGACTTGGAACCAAAAAATCACGTGCTCCTTCCGGCGATGAAGCTGTCAAAAGTGGCGTCGTAAATTCCGTAAAACCATTATTTTGCATAGCCCGTCTCATAGCCGCAATAATTTCAGTCCGACGCATGATATTTTTGTGCATAGTCTCCCGACGCAAATCAAGAAAACGATATTTTAATCGAATATCTTCTGGATAATCAGGCTCACCAAAAACCGGTAAAGGAAGTTCATCAGATTTTGAAAGAATTTCTACCTCTTGTGCAAAAATTTCAATCTCACCTGTTGGAAGCGTTGTATTAATAACCTCATCAGAACGTGCACATACCTCTCCATCCACACGAATAACCCATTCAGAACGCACTTTTTCAATAACTTTAAAAGCAGGTGACGCAGGGTCAGCAACAATTTGTGTGATTCCAAAATGATCACGTAAATCCACAAAAAGAATTCCTCCATGATCACGAACACGATGAACCCATCCCGAAAGACGGACTTGTGTTCCTACATCACATCTACGAAGAGCCGCACAATGATGACTGCGATAACGGTGCATGTTTTTTTGCCTTTGATTATAATATTCACATGCGCTACAAACGCTTTTTAATAACCATTTGTCAAGATATGAGAATAAAAACTCAAAAATAAAGTCAATAAAGGACAAATTTAATTTATCGAATTATAATAAAATGATGAATCTTATTACACAAACAACAGATCTTGTAATTGCACTTACGGCTCTACGTACCTCTGATTTTGTAACAGTAGATACTGAGTTTATCCGCGAAACAACTTTTTGGCCTCAACTGTGTTTAATCCAGCTCGCATCACCAGATGTCACAGTTTTGATTGATCCCATAGCACCAGATATTGATTTACAACCTTTTTTTGACCTTATGATCGATAAAAAAGTTGTAAAAGTTTTTCATGCTGCGCGCCAAGATATTGAAACAATTTATCATCTTGGAGGTGTTATCCCTTCCCCTCTCTTTGATACGCAAATAGCAGGATCAATTTGTGGATTTGGTGATTCTATCTCCTACGATCAAATTGTACAACGCTGCACGGGGCATCATCTTGATAAATCCTCCCGCTTTACAGACTGGAGTTGCCGACCTTTGTCTGAAAAACAACTGCTCTATGCACTTGCCGATGTAACCTATCTAAGAGATGTTTACCTGTTATTGAAAAAAAGGTTAGAAAAAAATCAACGTGCTCACTGGATGGATGATGAAATAACAATCCTTTTAAATCCTAAAACCTATGATATGCCAGAAGATGAAGCATGGAAAAAAGTGAAAGGTCAAATTAAAAAGCCACGTGAACTTGCTATATTACAAAAGATAGCAGCTTGGCGTGAACGTGAAGCACGAAGATACAATATGCCACGTCGTCATATCATAAAAGATGAATGTCTTATAGAAATAGCAACCCAACAACCAAAAGATGAATCTGCATTAAAACGATTGCGCAGTCTTAATAAGAATTGGGATAAACTCTCAATTGCTCAATCATTAATTAAAGCTGTCCACGAAGGCTTAGAGGTGGATCTTTCTACTTTACCCCCCATTCCTAAACATAATCCACTCAATGATACGACTGCCGCTGTTATCGATTTGCTCAAAGTGTTATTAAAAATTGTTGCAAATGAAAACAGCATTGCCCCTAAAATTATTGCAACATCTAATGATTTAGAAAAAATTGCTAATGGAGGAATAAAGAAAAATATTCCCGCTATGAATGGCTGGCGCTATGAAATATTTGGTCAAAAAGCCGAACAACTGCTAAAGGGCCAGATAGGGTTTTACTTTAACAATGGAAAAATAAGTACAAAACAGCTTTAATTTACATTTTCATTTTTAAAAATCCATTACGCTACTTATTATTTATATCAATTGGTATACCTATAAGCCAACGCAAATAGGATAAATAAAGCCTACTTCTGACAAAGTTAAAAACTTAAATAGTAAACTCTTATTAAAAATGACAGCTAAATCTTTATCCGGTCAATCAAATAGCAATCTTATTAAAAAAAATCTAAAAAAACAGACAGCTCCTCATTTAAAAGTTTTAAAAAGAAAAAGTTCTTATAATAAAAGCGCATTCATTACAAAAATAGCAGCCTAGCAATAGGAACAAACAAAGATATAATGCCTCACGTCACTATATCGTATTAAAAAACTACCGAGATTCCAATCTAACAATCAAAAACGAACCAGCATAACAACTAAAATACCTAAAAAAGGCAAGATACTGATTTATAAAAATAATTCTTTGTTTTGCGTGTTGAATGAGAGTCCCGAATAACATAAGATTCTCTCATTTCAAATTTGTTTATCTTGAATCAACCAAAACCATTCTCTTACACACCACAAACGGGGCTGGCTTGTGGGTCAAACTCTATAAGAAAGGAATAAAAATGGTTCTTATGAATCGTCTTAATGCAAGGTCTGTCGCAACATTGGGAGCTAGAAAATATAATGATGGTGCCCGGCTTGCTTCTCCACAAACGTAAAGATAGTGGTGCTCAATGGCTTTATCATTATACCATTCATGATCGGAGTCGCGAAATGGGCTTGGATGCCTTAAAAAACATCTCTTAAAAAAAGCACGTAAATGTGCAAATCAATGGCGTTCTGTTTTACATGATGGGCATGACCCCATTAAAGAACGCGATAAACAAAAGCGTGAATCAATGCGTAATCTTCATTATTAAAAAAACATTGCTTTAGATGCTTTTGAAAATCGTAAAGCTGAATTAAAAAGAGATAGTAAAGCTTGTGATTGATTTTTACCATTACGCCTTTATATTCTCCCCAAATTAGGTTGTCTGCCTGTTTCAGAGATTACGCAAACAGAAATACGCAATACCCTCGCTCCCATTTGGCATACAAAAGCTGCAACAGCAAAGAAAGCACTTGAACCGTCTTACTCTTTGTCTTAAACATGCTTCTGCCTTAGATTTAAATGTTGATTTACAAGCAACAGAAAAAGCACACGCTCTTTTAGGAAAACAACGTCATAAAACCCTCAATAGACCGACTATGGATTGGAGAAACGTGCCGGGTTTTTATAAAACACTTTGCCAAACAACAACTATAACATAATCGGCTTTACGTTTTCTTATTCTCACAAGGGTTCGTACCAATCCCTTGTGTCACATTCGTGAAGATCAGATTGATGGTGATACATAGACCATCTTTGCTGAAAAGATGAAAGGAAAGCGTAATGATACAACAGAATTTCGCGTGCCCTTATCAACAGAGACATTAGAAATTTTAAAATAAGCGCGCTTGCTTTCTCGCAATGATTTCTTCTTTTCTGCAACCGGTCGTAATCCCTTAGTGAGAACGGTATGTCGAGTATATGAGAAAAAATAAACTTGATACCTGTCCCTATGGGGTTCGCTCTAGTTTACACAATTGGCTCACTGAAACAACCGATGCCCCCTTTGAGGTCGCTGAAATCATTCTAAGTCATACAATAGGAAAACGAGTAGAGCGTGCCTATCGTCGGACAGACTATCTAGAACAGCGCCGTGTCTATATAGATAAATGGGCAGCTTATGTCACCGGTCAAAGTTAACAGATGGGATACATAACCCCATTATTTATGGATAACTTTCTCTCTCTTTTCTCTCATATCGTCTCAATAAGAATTATAAATAATCACATCAGAAATTATATGATAAAATATTGTTTTTTATAGATTAAATAATTTTCAAAGGATTCAAAAATATGGTTAATAAATGCTTATGATTTGTTTCTATTTTTATAGTGAAAGGGTTTTATAATAACAGAAAATGATATTCTTTTGACAGACCGCGAAAGTGCAAAACTGCTTCATATGAGTGTTTCAACATTCCGGCGTCATGTAACCAATAGATCTCTCCCAAAACCTTTAAAATTTGTTTTTTTATCGCGTTGATTACAATCGGATCTTATCAATGTCATCGAGCAAGCAAAACAGCAACGTCAAAGTGACGCCACATAAAAAGAAAACCTTGTCACGTAAGGATAGACAAGTCTTTTCATTTTCACACGAAGCTTATGAAGTGCAAAATCCCTCCTATAACGCAAGTAACAGGATAAAAAATTATGTTTTCTTTTACGAGTGCTCAGGGCATTACAAAAACTTTGCATGGGATCTAGCATGGGCGTTATGGAACAGCCCGTTGTTCAGCTCATGATGATAGGTTGCCTAGTTTATCCCTTGTCAATGGCACCATTAATAAGACATAAAACCTGAATAAATTAGGAAAAAAATCAAAAAATTTCAAACGCGAGAGGTTGTTTTATTATTTTTGATAACTTCTTTAATCCTCCAAGAGGGCGTTCCCCTAATAACCCAGCGTAATTCTTTGGGATCTGCAAGATAATATGATCTGCTTTTTTATGCCACAATAAATGAGGTAAAATACCTGCAACAGAAGCACTAAAAAGATGAGCAATACGCATAGTTTCGCCAAGAATACGTGCCTTTTCAATTATATTTTGAGTTGCTAATTGAAAAATGGGAAGAGATTCTTTATCAACCAATAAACTCGTATTGCGAAAAAAAACAGCAAGCGCCGCATAAAGGCGCCCTTCATGAGAAATTCCTGGATAAGATCCTAAAGCTATTTGATTTGCTGCTTCATTGCCTCGATAATCTGGATGTATACGCCAACCAATATCCGCAAGAAGACAAGCGGCTTGACGATACCGGCATTCATTTTCAGTTTCTGAAATTCCAAAAACTTCAAAAGCATTCGTCGTAAAATCAATGAGTTCTTCTGCTTGTTTTGGTGAACGTGCTCGTAAAATAGCCATTTCTGTGCATGCTGCAATGAGAGGATCTGAAAGTCGAATCGCCTGCGGCAATCGTGAATAAAGAAAACCTTCACGAACACCAGCACCAGAAAAAATTATCTTTTCAAACTCCATACACTGAATGAGTTCAATAAGAACTATTGCCCCATAAGATAAAAGTTTTTGACGATTCTGAGAAACCGCTGCAATCCCTCTCATATTATCAATATTACCACGTGCTACAAGACATAAAAAGTTTTTCATTTCAACCGCTTCAACTTCATAGCCATGCATAACAGGGAGCCGATAGTTTTTCATTGCCATATGGAGTTTTGCCAAATTACGCCATGTCCCTCCTACTGCATAAAAATAACGTGCTATGCCTTTACGAGTACGAACAACAGACAATTTATAAAGTTGCTCATGTACAATTTTTGTAGCTACAGCACTATCATTATTTGACATATACTGTAGCCTTAAACCACCCAATGGGAGAGTTATCCCTTCACCAACATCAGAATGATCAATATCAATCAGCTCAAGACTTCCACCACCAAGATCCCCAGAAATACCTTTTGGTTGATAAAAAGTAGAAACAACACCATATGCTGAATACATAGCTTCTTCACTTCCTGAAAGAAGATATATTTTATTTTGCAAAATATCTTCAGCATGCTGAATAAATGCTACGCCATTCTTTGCATCTCGGGCTGCTGCTGTTGCTAAAGTATAGACCTCATCTGCCCCAATCTGTCGACAAAGCGTACGAAACCGTTTCAGTGTTTGCAATGCCATTTTCATCGATTTTTCTTCTAAAAATCCCGTTTTTGCCACACCATGACCGAGACCACAAAGAATCTTTTCATTAAACAAAACTGTTGGTGACCGAACAAGCCCCTCATAAATAACCAACCGAACAGAATTTGAGCCAATGTCAATAACAGCAACAGGCTTACGCCCTTTTAACCGACCTTGAGCATCTCTATATGTCATTGGATTTTAGTCTTTATGTATTTCGGCTTGTTGCCGATGCAACGCAACCAAGTGCGAAACAGAAGATTCAAAAGACTCTTTTCTCCCCGCAAAACTTGTATTGGCCATAAAATACTCCTGCGCATTAAACAGACTTTCATCTTCTTGCGGTGTGATACGTTTTGATGTTCCATCCTTAAGTATATCAAAGCTTTGTTGATTATCAATGATATTAGCCAACATAATCTGTAAAAGAATTTTTTGACGCACTATTTTATTAAAAACTGGAACCAATATTTCAATACGATAGTCTAGATTACGAGGCATCATATCAGCAGAGCCTAAGTAAACAAGTGCATTTTCATTAGGCAAATCTTGACCATTCCCAAAACAAAAAATGCGACTATGTTCAAGAAAACGCCCAACAATTGATTTTACACGAATATTATCCGAAATTCCTAGAATACGAGGACGTAAACAACATATCCCCCGCACAACCAAATCAATTTGCACCCCTGCTTGACTGGCACGATATAAAGCATCAATAATTTCAGGATCAACCAATGCATTAACTTTCATCCAAATAGCAGCAAACCTTCCCTGTTGTGCATGAACAATTTCTCCTTCAATATGCTGAAGAATACGACCACGCAATGTTAAGGGTGAAAAAGCAATCTTCATTGTTTCATTTGGACGCTCATATTGCGCAATATAATTGAACAATAACGCAACATCATGAGCGATCTCATCATCCGTGGAAAAAAAAGAAAGATCCGTATAAGTTTTAGCGTTAATGGGATGATAATTTCCTGTTCCAAGATGAACATAAGAGCAAAGACGTTTTCCCTCACGTCTCACAACCAACGACATCTTAGCATGAGTTTTTAATGCAATAAAACCAAAAATAACTTGAACCCCAGCACATTCAAGATCCCGTGCCCAACGAATATTTGCTTCCTCATCAAAACGTGCTTTAAGTTCTACCAAAGCAGTCACAGACTTTCCCTGTTCAGCAGCTTCAATCAAAGCACCAACAATTGGACTATCATTTGATGTACGATAAAGTGTTTGTTTGATTTCCACAACATCAGGATCGTAAGCAGCTTGACGTAAAAATTGGACAACAACATCAAATGTCTCATAGGGGTGATGAATCACAATATCATTTGCACGAATAGCTGCAAAACAATCCCCTTTATGTTCACGAATACATTCTGGAATACGAGAAATATAAGGAATAAATTTGAGATCATCACGGGGGATAGAAACAATTTCTGATACCATATTAAGCGCTAAAAATCCATCAAGAACATTAATACAATTATCAGGAACAGCAAGACTATTCGCTATAAATTGGCGTAAACTCTCTGGCATTTTTGCGTCAAATTCAACTCGAATAACCTGCCCACGGCGACGCCTTTTGAGAGCAGTCTCAAAAAAATGAACTAGATCCTCAGCTTCTTCTTCTACTTCAATATCACTATCTCGGATTACTCTAAATGTACCAATTCCTTTAATCTCATAGTTAGGAAATACATGTTTAATAAAAAGGCAAATAACATCTTCAGATGCAATAAAACGAAAATGATTTCCCTCTTGAGGAAGAAGAATAAAACGCCTCAAAAGCATTGAAATAGACAACAACACTGCGCGTGAATTCTGATCAGTTTCTCCAGACAATTGAAGCGCAATAGAAAGCCCTAAATTAGGAATAAATGGAAAAGAATGAGTAGAATCAACAGGCAAAGGTTTTAAAACAGGAAAAATTGTCTCAAGAAAATATTTTTCAAGCCATGATTTTTCAATTTCTGAAATATCATCAGAACAAATAATTTCAATATCATTCTTTTTTAATTCATCACGTAAAACATTCAATTCTCGTAGTTGGTGAGCCTGCAGCTTTGAAATCTCAGCTAATACAATATCAAGTTGTTCCTGTGGAGTGTGCCCATCTGCACTGCACGCTGTAACGCGAGCACGAATTTGAGCTGCTAGTCCTGCAACACGAACCATAAAAAACTCATCAAGATTTGCAGCTGAAATAGAAAGAAATTGTAGACGTTCTAATAAAGGATGTTTCGAATTAGCCGCTTCCATCAAAACACGATTATTAAATTGTAGCCATGAAAACTCTCGATTAATAAACCGTACCGGATTTTTCATTGTTATATTCGATATAGAAATTTTATCTACCACCCTCTGTTCCATATATCCTAAATAATTTTCTTTTATATTTTCTAAAATCCTTGACGAAATATCTCACATAACATTTTATAATATGTTATTATCATAATAATATATCAATGCCTAACTTTCCTCATCATGTTTCCATTTAATATTTAAAAATACTTAAAACTATTTCTATGCGCAAAGCGCTAACAACATGACAATTATTCTAATATAGCATAAAAGAGGGGAAATTTGTCTTAAAAAGTAGCTTGCATTATTATAAGCTTTATTACAAACTCACGCCCATAAAACAGAAGAGCCTAATTATAGCTGATGAGACAATTTATACTGGAGTTTGTATGCCATGGCTGATCACAACATTCCCCATTTCCAAAATGACCTTGGATATAAAACAATCGAAATTGGTGTAAAAGAATTTATGTGTGTAGGCGCTACACAACCATTCGATCATCCTCATATCTTTATCGACATGGGAGCAGCAGATGAGAAAATTTGCCCTTACTGCTCAACCCTTTATCGTTATGTTCCCTCGCTATCATACGATCAAACAAACCCAACAGGATGTTTATATCATCCAGAAAAGCTATTATAATCGCGTTTTTGGGCTTTCTTAATAACCACTCTTTTAATTCTGCTTGTTTAATATGAAATTATTTGTGAACCAATCTCCCATCATTGTTGGAGGAGGAATTGCTGGTTTAAGCACCGCTTTAGCACTCGCTCATAAAGGAATTGCGAGCACCGTTATCGAAAAGTGTAAGCAACTTGAAACAATAGGCGCTGGTATTCAACTGACACCAAATGCAACATCTATTCTTGCTCACTGGGAACTTCTTAACAAACTCACCGAAGTCGCGACAATCCCACATTTTCTTGAGTTAAAAGATGGATTATCTTTAAAAATACATCTACGGGCTGATCTTATCAATCTAACAGAAAAATATTGGAAAGCCCCTTATATGACGATTCACCGCGCAGCTTTACAAAAAATTTTATATAATGCAGTAATTGAAAATCCTTTGATCAAATACAAAGCAGGCGAAACGATTGTATCTTTTACCCAATCTGCAACCAACATTAAAATAACGACAATAAAAACAAATACAACAACAGAACAGCTTCATTCAACGCCCCTCCTGATTGGATGTGATGGAATTTGGTCAACATTACGGCAACAATCTCCTTTTCATGAAAGAGCAAATTTTAGTGGCTTTATTGCTTGGCGTGCAACAACAACATTTGATAATCTTCCTCAAAACTTTCGTTCTTCGTTGCAAAATATGAAGACAATTACGGCTTGGATGGGACCAAAAAATCATCTTGTTGTCTATCCCATTCAATCGTCAGAAAAAATTTTTAATTTTGTCGCCATTACGCACGGAGAAAATTCAAAAGAAGGATGGGACCATAAAGGAGATAAAAAAAAACTCAAGTCTCTTTTTAAAGATTGGAATTCAAAAATCTTACAAATCTTTGATCATATCGATGAATGGAGCTATTGGCCACTCTTTCAAATGAAACAAAATCGTTTTATCGGCTTAGAGAAACAAGTATTTGTTGGCGATTGTGCACATGCAGCCTTACCTTTTGCAGCGCAAGGTGCCGCTATGGCAATCGAAGATGCTGCCACATTAGCAAAAGCACTTTCATTGAAGGATTTTTCATTAACGAAAGCACTTTCGCTTTACGAAACAACACGCACCCCCCGTATTGCAGCAGTAAAAAAACGCGGAGATTTCAACAGATTAGCCTATCACGCAACCGGTCCCATAGCAATTGCACGCAATCTCATGATGAAAATTCGTACACCAGAGAGCATTGTTTCAGATCTCAATTGGCTTTACATGTATGATGCGATGAATTCCATAAAAAATAATGATAAAAAAATTCTTCCAGTATTTTGAATATTACAAAAGAAAGGGATTTTTTGACTCTATGGCACTAAAAACCGATCATAATTTACTCAAATAAAAGCAATATTTTTCGAAACCTACAATCCGATTTTAAAAGCTCAACTTTTAGCTCTCCTAAAAGCAAAGACTCCACTCAAAATCAGCTCCTATCTTTAATCTTTCTTTAACTCAATTCTACATCAACAACACCCTGAATTAACTTCATAACATTTGCGACATGTGAATTTACCTTATATCGCTTAGGAAGCGCAATTTCGACTTCTCGCAATCCATCCTCTTGAATTAAAATAAGCCCAACCTCTCCATTCCCCCCAAGATTTAAATTTTGTTCAATTTGTGGAAGCATATCAACTGTTTTTATAAAAAGACGCATCATTTTATGCTGTTGTAATGATTCCTTTTCCAAAGACTGAATTGTTTCAATTCGCAAACTAACTCCTTCAGAACGATTTTCTGCACTCACCGTAATAATAAAAGATTTTCCGGGTTCTAGCATCTCTTCATAATCCGAGAGTGCCTCAGAAAAGAGAACTGCTTCATATTGTCCACTTGTATCAGAAAAATGAATAATTCCCATTTTTTTACCAGATTTTGTTTTGCGTACGTTTTTTGCCACAACAGTTCCAGCAAGCCGTGCAGCCGTTGCTCCCCCTTTAACGGCATTGGCAAAATTATCCCAAGTCTGAATGCGTTTTTTGTTGAGAATAGCTTGATACTCCTCCAATGGATGCGCAGAAAAGTAAAAACCTATGGCTTGAAATTCTCGATAAAGTTTCTCAGCCGGCAACCAAGGAGTTGCTTGCGATAAAATCAATGGTTCTTTTAATCCGCCTGCCATTCCAAATATATCAAACTGCCCACTAGAATTGTCATCGAGAATACGAAGTGCACGCGCATGAAGGATTTCAAGATTGGCTAATAAAACCTCACGTGCAATATTAAAACAATCAAAAGCACCAGCACAAACTAAACTTTCCATCGCACGCTTATTAACAATACGAGGATCAACACGCGCACAAAAATCTTCCAGATCCTTAAAAATCTTATTCCCACGACAAGAAACAATATGATCCACAACAGTTTCTCCCACACCTTTAATGGCAGCAAGAGAATAATAAATACAGTTATCACCAACCTCAAAAACACGATGAGATGTTTGTATAGAAGGTGCAATAACTTCAATACCCAGCCTTAATGCTTCACGCCGAAAATCATTGAGCTTATCTGTATTCGTCATATCATAGGTCATTGAAGCAGCTAAAAACTCAACGGGATAGTTTGCTTTCATATAAGCTGTTTGGTAAGAAACAATTGCATAAGCAGCAGCGTGCGATTTATTAAAACCATAATCGGCAAATTTTGCTAAAAGATCAAAGATAATATCAGCTTGATCTTTATCCACACCACCTGCAACAGCTCCATTGACAAAACGCGTACGCTGTTTTTGCATTTCAGCATGAATTTTTTTCCCCATAGCACGACGTAATAAATCGGCTTCTCCAAGCGAATAGCCAGCAAGCACCTGAGCAATCTGCATCACCTGTTCTTGATAGACAATAACACCTTGTGTTTCTTTGATCAGATGATCTATTTTAGGATGAATAGAAGCAATTTCCTCTTCCCCATGTTTGCGTGCATTATAGGTTGGAATATTCTCCATTGGACCTGGACGATAAAGTGCGACCAGCGCAATAATATCTTCAATACGGTCTGGCTTCATTCCAATCAACGCCTTGCGCATACCAGAACTTTCCACCTGAAACACGCCAACCGTTTCACCACGTGCCATCATAGAGTAGGTTGCTTCATCATTTAGAGGGATATTTGATAAATCTATTTTAATCCCCTTTCTGGCAACAAAATCGACTGCCATTTTCAAAACAGTAAGCGTTTTTAATCCAAGAAAATCAAACTTTACCAGCCCCGCCTGTTCAACATATTTCATGTTAAATTGTGTAACAGGCATATCAGAACGAGGATCACGATACATCGGGACAAGCTCCCAAAGCGGACGATCTCCGATAACAATCCCAGCAGCATGAGTCGAAGCATGACGATAAAGTCCCTCCAACTGAAGTGCTATATCTAATGCGCGTCCAACAACGGGATCTTTTTTCTTTTCCTCTTCAAATTTTGGTTCATCCTTAATAGCATCAGCCAATTCTACCTGACTTCCTGGCGTGGCAGGAATTAATTTTGTAAGATAATCCACCTGACGATAAGGAACTTCTAAAACACGCCCCACATCACGCAAAACTGCCCGTGCCTGTAACTTACCAAAGGTAATAATTTGAGCAACTTGATCACGTCCATATTTTTTTTGAACATATTGAATAACTTCTTCGCGCCGCTCTTGACAAAAATCGATATCAAAATCTGGCATCGAAACACGATCTGGGTTGAGAAAACGTTCAAAGAGAAGAGAAAACCGCAATGGATCAACATCAGTAATCGTCAATGCATAAGCAACAAGTGAACCAGCACCAGAACCCCGTCCTGGTCCAACGGGAATATCATGAACCTTTGCCCATTTTATGAAATCTGAAACGATAAGAAAATATCCAGAAAATTGCATACGCGTAATAACTGAAATTTCATAATCAAGACGCTGCTCATAATCTGCAATCGTATACCCTTCAGCCAATCCAATTGTTTCAAGCCGCATCTTCAAACCAGCTTTAGCCTGATTTAACAACTCACTATCTTCTATTTCCAAAGTAGTTTCTGAATTAGCAGATTGTTCTATAAAACGAGGTAATATCGGTTTCCGAAGAGGCGTAGCAATATGACAACGCAATGCAATTTCAACACTATTTTCTAAAGCTTCTGGAAGATCAGAAAACAGTGTAACCATTTCATCTTGTGACTTCAAATAATGATCTGGCGTCACACGTTTGCGATCTGGATTAGAGACTATTTGTCCTTCTGAAACAGCCATTAGCGCATCATGCGCTTCATACCCTTCTCTCTTCAGAAAAAAGGCTTCATTTGTTGCAACAAGAGGAATTTCATGTGCATAAGCCAATTCAATAAGATCAGCTTCTACTCTCCGATCATAAAAGCCATGCCGTTGTAATTCCACATAAAGACGATCAGCAAAATATTTTTTCAAATAAATTAAGCGCTCAACAGCATGTTCTTTTTTTTCTTCTGCCAAAGAAAGATTAATAGGTCCTCCCTTGCCTCCCGTTAAAACAATTATTCCTTCACTGTGTGCCGACAACCAATTAGCTTTAATATGAGGAGGATCAGTATCACATTTATCAAGATAAGCACGGCTAACAAGACGAACCAAATGAGCATAACCGGTTTCGCTAGCAGCCAACAGAACAATAGAGCAAAAATCAGAAGGATTACGCCATTTAGCCAAACGTGAATGATCATTTTCATCACAAAAATCAACAGTAAGCTGACAACCAATGATAGGTTGGATCCCATGAAAAAGACAATGCTGTGAAAATTCTAAAGCACCAAATAAATTATTGGTATCGGTAATAGCAACCGCTGGTGCATGATCTGAAATCGCCTGTTGAATAATTTGGGGGATTTTTAAAGCTCCTTCGAGCAAAGAATAAGCTGAATGCACTCTCAAATGAATAAAGCGAGGAAGAGAATTTTTGTTCTCTTGCATTTTATTTTTATTTTTTACCACTCTCACAATTCCCCACTACAAAATAAATGCCAAACAGCGCCCCTTATAAAAGAAAAAAACTTCTGTTTATCATAACTTTAAAGCTATAAATTCATCATCCTACATAGAAGCAATATCCCAATTTTATTAATATTTATAAGAGAGTTCTATCAAGAAAATGCTTCTATTCACAGCAAATAAACACCTAAAATAAAAAGAAAAACAATATACCTCATCTAAGCACTTTAATTTTTGCACTTTTTATTGTATTTATCTTTAAATATTAATTTATCTTCCTAAAATTCAATGTGTAAATAAAGTAACCTCCTCTTTATGACTTTATCCCCAAAAAGCTCTTCTAAAGGTCTAGAAAAAACAAAAAGAGCAGGTTAAATTTGCTCATGCCTCCAAGTCTTCTTACCCCTCTTTTTAATTCTATTCGAACTCTTTCTGGTATTACACCTAAAGCCTATGGTTTACTAACCAAACTCTTAAATGTTAATCCTACACAACGCGAAGCAACCCTTATTGATCTTCTTCAATTAATGCCCCATTCCGTCATAGACCGCAGAATGCGTCCCAGCATTGCTTGTATAAAAGAAGGAGACACTGTTACGCTCGAAATTATTATCGATCAACATCAACCACCGCCCCGTGGTCATAACAAAATCCCCTATCGTGTTATTGCCCATGATCAAACAGGAAAAGTAAATTTAGTCTTTTTTCACGCTCAGCCTCTTTGGCTAAAAAAACAACTCCCTGAAGGGAAAAGAGTCACTGTATCAGGAAAAGTTGAATGGTTTAATGGGCAATTTTCAATAGCGCATCCCGACTATATTGCTCCAAGCGAACAATCAAACCAGATTCCTCTCATCGAACCTGTCTATCCCTCTACTGCAGGACTAGCTGCAAAAACACTAAGACGCGCCATACAAAACGCTCTTGATTTTATTCCTCTCCTCCCAGAATGGATAGATGAAAATGTGAAAAAGCAGCAAAATTTTTCTTCTTTTTCTGTTGCTTTACGCCGTATCCATGCGCCCATTAATCCCGACGATCTATCCTTAGAAAGTACAGCACGCAAACGTCTTGCCTATGATGAATTGCTCGCTTGTCAATTGGCACTAGGACTCGTGCGTTTGAAAACCAAATCTCTTGTTGGCACTTCTCGACCTTCAACAGGAATGTATACTAAAAAATTGCTTAATGTCCTCCCCTTTCAACTCACAACCGGACAAAAAAAAGCAGTAGAAGATATCGCAAATGATCTTGCTTCACCAGAACCGATGCTAAGACTGCTTCAAGGTGATGTAGGCGCAGGAAAAACTGTTATTGCATTGATGGCAATGGCACAAATTGCTGAAAATTCAGGACAATCAGCTTTAATGGCACCAACCGAAGTGCTTGCTCGGCAACATTTTGCCACCATTGCTCCTCTTGCCGAAAAGGTCGGATTACAAACAACTCTTTTAACAGGACGAGAAAAAGGGAAATTGCGGACAAATATCTTGAATGATATTCTATCAGGTCAAGTTTCTATTGTCATCGGAACCCATGCTCTCATACAAAACAGCATTACTTATAACAATCTTGCCTTAACCATTATAGATGAACAACATCGTTTTGGTGTCCATCAACGTATCGCTCTTACAGAAAAAGGCAATAAACCTGATATGCTGGTTATGACCGCCACGCCCATTCCGCGCACGCTTGTCTTAACAGCTTTTGGTGATATGGATGTATCTAAAATTACAGAAAAACCAATGGGACGACAACCCATTACAACAGCAATGCTTTCTTTGAAACGTCTTCATGAGCTTATAGAGCGAATCGCAATTGCATTAGAAAAAGGAGAAAAGCTCTATTGGATTTGTCCTTTAGTGGAGGAATCGACAGCTCTTGATCTCACTTCAATTGAAAACCGCTTTGCATTTCTCCATGAACGCTTTGGAGCACACGTTGGTATGATCCATGGAAAAATGTCTACAGCAGAAAAAGAAGCCGCTATAGCATCTTTTAAATGTGGAAATACACGTATTTTAGTTGCAACCACCGTCATTGAAGTGGGAGTAGATATTCCAGATGCTTCGATCATTATCATCGAACACGCAGAACATTTTGGCCTTTCACAATTGCACCAATTACGTGGACGTGTAGGACGAGGCGATAAAAAATCTTCCTGCATTTTGCTCTATAAAGATCCACTGACTAAAACAGCAGCAACACGCCTTAATATTATCCGCAATACAGAAGATGGTTTTGAAATCGCTGAAGAAGATTGGCGCCTGCGAGGCGAAGGAGAGCTTTTAGGTACAAAACAATCTGGAGTCCCTGAATTTCATATAGCAAACCTTGCAGTTCATAGCGATCTTTTGTCAATGGCAAGAAAAGATGCTCGTTTATTTTTACAACGCGATCCTCATCTTTCTTCTCAGCAAGGACAAGCTTTACGGTTGCTGCTTTACCTTTTCGGACACGATGATGCTACACGCCTCTTGCGAGCAGGATAACAAAGACCCTCTAATAAAAAATTAAAATACCTCTCTGTTCAAATACGGTTTTCTATCTTAGAATAACCCATAAATGATCTACGCAATCCCTTACCATCTTTATGCTTCATGAAGGAGTAACAAACCAACAACAGCTTCTTTTCTTCTAATCTGAATTATTCTTGCATTAAAACATTAGAAGCGATATTGCGTCTTTTTTTACCATTATATTCACATAGCTGATCCATTTTTTGACAGGTAAGAAAATATTTTTTATTTTATCGTAAAGAATTTAGAAAGAAAAATTCTGTCTCCGGTATTCTCGTTCAACAGAGAAAAATGGAAAAATAAGCTATCATTATAAATCAATTTCTTACACTTGATTATTCTCCAAAAGATTCAGAAATACACTTTTATTCAACCGTGACTGATTTTGCTAAATTACGGGGTTGATCGACATCTGTTCCTAATAAAACAGCCGTATGATAAGCAATTAACTGAACGGGGAGTGCATAAATAATAGGAGCAATAAATTCTGAAACATCTGGCAAAGTGATCGTTGATAACGTCTTAAGACAAGCTACCTCTGCCCCTTTTTTATCGGTTATTAAAATAATACGACCATTACGGGCTACCACTTCTTGCATATTAGAAAAAGTTTTTTCAAACCACCGATCATAAGGTGCAACAACAATAATGGGTATTGTCTCATCCACCAGAGCAATTGGTCCATGCTTCAACTCACCCGCCGCATAACCTTCAGCATGAATATAAGAAAGCTCTTTCAATTTAAGGGCTCCCTCCAAAGCAATCGGATAAGAAGTTCCACGTCCCAGATAAAGAACACTTTTTGCATTCACCAAATCACGACAAATACATTCAATTTTGCTCTCTAATTTTAAAACCTCATTTAAAATACGTGGAACTTCTGCCAACTGTTGAACCAATTGCTGTTCCATTTGAGCCGAGAGATAGCCACGTTGTTTAGCAGCAGTAAGTGCTAATGAAGCAAGCGTTGCCAATTGACAGGTAAAAGCTTTTGTTGAAGCAACACCAATTTCCGGTCCGGCAAGTGTTGGAAGAATAAAATCAGCCTCCCTCGCCATTGTTGATTGCTCTACATTCACAATTGTTGCTGTTTTTACACCCCGCTCACGACAATAACGCAAAGAAGCCAATGTATCAGCTGTCTCACCAGATTGAGAAACAAACAGCGATAACACATCAGACGTTATAGGAGGTTCACGATAACGAAACTCCGAAGCAACATCATTATCAACACTTAAAGCGGCAAATTTCTCAAACCAATAGCGCGCAACTAAGGTTGAATAATAAGCCGTTCCACAACTCGCAAAAAGGAGACGATGAATATTTTTCCAATCAATCAAATTCTCAAGGGGTCGAACGGCATAATTTCCAAGATCAAGATAATGCGCCAAATTATGAGAAATCACTTCAGGTTGTTCAAACATTTCCTTATGCATAAAATGACGATGATTACCCTTAGAAATCAATAAAGCCTCTTCAAGTAATGTTGTCACAGGACGTTTTACCGGTTGATTATATACATCATAAATTGTGACGCCTTCCCGTGTGAGAACAGCCCAATCCCCATCTTCCATATAGCTAATATGATCAACGAATGGTGCCAAAGCAATCGCATCTGACCCCACAAAAAATTCATCTTTTCCATAACCAATTGCCAGAGGTGGACCAGAACGAGCCGCAATCATAAGGTTATCTTCACCTTCGAAAATAAGAGCAATAGAAAAAGCCCCCTGCAGCCTTTTCCAACTGGTACGTATAGCTTCTTTCGGAGAAAGACCATCTTTTAATGCACGCGTTATTAAATGTGCAATAACTTCCGTATCCGTCTCTGTTTCAAAGATATAACCATCCTCTATGAGTTCCTTTTGCAATTCTACAAAATTTTCAATAATACCATTATGAACAATCGCAAGCTTTTCAGTCACATGGGGATGTGCATTGCGTTCAACAGCAATTCCATGCGTAGCCCAACGGGTATGACCAATCCCTAAACTTCCCTCCAGAGGTGTTTTTTTTAATTTTTCTTCTAAATGAACAAGCTTCCCCTCAGCACGTACACGATAAAGATGCCCATTATGGACTGTTGCCACCCCAGATGAATCATACCCTCTATATTCAAGACGTTTTAAACCATCAACCAAAGAGGACGTAACACACCTCTTTCCAAGAATTCCAATAATTCCACACATTAAAAAGCTCCAACCCACATCTTAAGATTTAAATTTTATAAAACAATCCAACAGCCTTTATTTAAAACTATAAATAATAAAATAATTCAAACATGGAGTACGGCAATCTTCTAAGAATAAACATCCTATCCATCGTTAGATTAACACGAAACAAAGGAATAGACTGAAAATAATCATTTTTTCTGTTTGTTTTCTAACAAGCGCTCTCGAAATTTTGTCGCATAGCCCTCTTTTATAACCTGTCGTGCACGCCCAAAAGCCATACTGTTTATAGGAATATTTTCAGTAATAACACTTCCTGAAGCAACATAAGAGCCATCCCCTATTACCAATGGGGAAACAAGTGCCGTATTAGACCCAACAAAAGCATGATCACCAATCATGGTTTTGTATTTGTGAAAACCATCATAATTGCAAGTAATGGTACCAGCTCCAATATTGCTATATGCACCAATTTCTGCATCGCCAATATAACTCAAATGATTAATCTTAGTAGATTCTCCCACTTTTGCTTGTTTAATTTCGCAAAAATTTCCAATCTTTACGGACTTCGCCAACTCTGTTCCAGGACGCAAACGTGCATAGGGACCAATCTGTGCATCCCTACCAACCACAGCACCTTCGAGATAACTAAATGCATGAATAACAGCACCAGATTGTACTTTCACACTTAATCCAAAATAAACATTTGGTTCTATCACCACCCCTGGTTCAATTTCTGTATCATACGAAAAATAGAGAGTTTCTGGTTTTAAGAGTGTAACACCCGATAACATTAAATCGCGCGCTTTACGTTTTTGCCATAAAGAATCAGCCTCAGAAAGCTCAAAACCGTTGTTAATTCCTACAATATCTTCAAAAGGAACTTCAACAACACGCACATCTAATCCTTCGCGTGTTGCAAGAGAAGCAATATCTGTTAAGTAATATTCTTTTTTCACATTGTTATTACCCACCTTCTCTAAAAGAGAAAGTGCATGTTTTCCACGCATAGCAAGTATTCCACCGTTACAAAAAGAAATCTTTTTTTCTTCATCGCTAGCGTCTTTTTCTTCTACAATTGCGATCAATTGACCATTTTTCTCGAGAAGACGCCCATAACCTGTTGGATCTTGGGTATAAAAACCTGCAAAAACAACATCTGCTCCATCAGCAAGCTGTGCACGCATTTGGTGTAATGAATCTTGCTGAATGAGAGGCGTATCCCCAAAAACAATGAGAACATCATCCACTTCCTTTTGCAAAACTGAACGAGCAGACAAAACAGCATGAGCTGTTCCTAAACGCTCTTTTTGTTCAAAAATCATCACATCTTTTATAAATGACTGAACAACGTGCGTAACCTCCTTAGCACCAAATCCCACAACAACTGCTAATTGTGAAGAGCCTGCCAATTCTATTTGTTTTAGAACATGGCATATAAGAGGCAATCCAGCAATTTTATGAAGTACCTTAGGCAGAGACGATTTCATGCGCGTCCCCTCACCTGCGGCAAGAACAATAGAAAGACAACTTCTAACCATAAAAACACATAAGACTAACGAGAAAATCCAAAAAAATTCATAATATCGTGCCAACGAATATCTTCAATATAACTTAACGAAGGATAATGTTCTAAAAGCCAAAATGAGAGATCCTGCATAGAGCCTGTTAAAAACAAAATCCCTGTAAGAATAAGAAAAACACCAATAATTTTTTTAACTTTTCCTAAATGAATACGAAAAGCTCCTAAAAATCGCATAAAACTGCTCGAAAATACAGCTGCCAACATAAAAGGAATAGCAAGACCTAATGCATAAACCGCTAATAGAACAGCTCCCTCTCCCACAGTTTCTTTTGTTCCAGCAAGCGTTATAATAGGACCTAAAATGGGGCCAATACACGGTGTCCAACCAAAGGCAAAAGCTAAACCAATAATATACGCGCCTAAAGGACCAGAAGGTGTTTTTTTGGTCTGAAAACGCGCTTCACGAAATAAAAAAGCGATCTTGAAAATTCCCAAAAAATTTAAACCAAAAATAATAATGACAATTCCAGCAGCAAGGGCAAACAAATCACGATAATAACCGATGAATTTGCCAATTGTGCTAGCACTGGCACCTAAAGCAACAAAAACAGTCGTAAACCCAAGAACAAAAGCAATAACAGACGACAATAAAGCCCATCGTATAAAGACTTTCTCATCACGATTTTCTGAACGAAAATCATCAATACCAATACCTGCCATATAGCACAAATAAGGAGGAACTAAAGGCAAAACACAGGGCGACAAAAAAGAGAGTGCCCCAGCAAAAAACACACCAACTGTTGAAATTTCAATCAAAACTCATACCCCGTCTCTCATCATAGTTTACCCCCATGAACAACGATCAATCCACATCTTCATCAATTCGTTGCATATTTTGTTCATTCGCCACCACACTTATATCTTCATCATGACCAGAAACGACTGAAAAAACTTTTTGATAAATTTTATCTTTATTTTTAGCAATTGCAATGTACTCTCCCTCCGCTAACACGAGTGAAACATAAGCACCAACTGTTTCATAAACGATATCACCAGAATCATTGGCAAGAGACCAACTTGTATCTGCAAGCGCTTCCCCTCCTTCTTGTCGTACCAGTTTTAAGACAATCTGAGCGGCCTGATGCTCAAGGGTAACTTCTGTTATTTTACCAGCATCCACTTGAATATCCGAACGAGCCGTCGCATTAATAGAACCATAATGGGAAGCAACATGGTAGCGGCCAGCTTTTAAACGCACAACTGATTGGGGTTTAATATTTGATAAAATCACCCCCGTATCATCATTTTCTTTTTCATCCTCATAAATGGTAAAACGTAATTCCTTTTCATTCATTAACCCATTGAGCAGTGTTGCATTTAAAATGACACCACCAGCTTCAAGATTAAAGTTTTTCACAAGACTCTGTCCATTTTCTAGGCGAATATGGCGCACAGCACTCATATGACCAAATGAGACATGAATAAGATAACTTCCTGGTTCGAGATCAAAACGTGCACTTCCCCCCTTATAGATTGCGACTAATGGTAATTTATTATCAATCCCTAGAATAGGGGCATAAACCCGCCAGACAAGCCCTTTTTCAATATCCGGATGACTATTTGTTAATCGAGCATTCAAAATAAGTTGTGTTTGAGATGCTAAATTTTCTTTTTCCTGCTCTTGAGACTTTACAATAAAACTCCTTGATTGTCCCCGCTGCTGATCTTGCCCTTCTCCTTCTTCAGAAAAAGCACAGTGGCTCCAAGTCAATAAAGTAAGCACCACGCACAACCATACACATCGGTGCACTATTTTTATAAGAATACCCATTTTTACATTGTTGACCAACATGATATTTTTTTCAAGAAACAATATCACAAAGCCATCATTTTAAATTGAAAAACTCACACCACAACCACATGATGAAACAGCATTGGGATTGTGGATTTGAAAAGACTGCCCCATAAGATCATCAACAAAATCAATCTCAGCTCCTTCCATGAAAGGGAGTGATAGGAAATCAATAAACACAACTGCCCCATCTTTTTTGAGAACGAGGTCATCTTCACACATTTCAGAAACCAAGTCATATTTATAAGAAAAACCAGAACACCCACCACCTTCAACAGAAATACGTAATGCTATTTTATCGGGTTCACGCAAAAGTATCTGTGCAATTTTTTTGGCAGCAGCATCTGAAATTTTCACATTCATTTTATATATCCTTGCATTAAACCATGAAGAAAGAGTATTCCACACTCAAAGAGAAGTTTATTTGTCATAAACTATTCTCAATTTTAAGATGATAATGGACAGCTTGCAATGGATATAGGCAATATCAACTTCAATTACCAATCTCGAGCAGTGTACAGTGCTCATCCACAAACAAGCCGTGGTAGATTATTCCATGAAACGATGAGCACCACACGCTCACCTTTTCAACGAGATAGAGATCGTATCATCCATTCTAATGCATTTCGACGTCTTAAACATAAAACGCAAGTGTTTATTGCTGATGAAAGCGATCATTATCGTACTCGCCTAACCCATTCCATAGAGGTTTCTCAAATTGCAAGAACATTAGCCCGTGCCCTGTGTCTTGATGAAGACCTTGCCGAAGCCATTGCCCTTGTTCACGACTTTGGACACACGCCCTTTGGCCATGCTGGAGAAGATGCTCTTAATGAAGCCATGATACATTATGGCGGCTTTGATCATAATGCACAAGCATTACGCATTGTCACAAAACTAGAACAGCGCTATGCAAATTTTGATGGACTTAACCTTACATGGGAAACCCTCGAAGGACTTGTAAAGCATAATGGTCCCCTTTTAGGTCCTCACGCGAAAAATAAGGAGGTTCCTATCGATATTTTACAATACAATGCAAAGCAAGACCTTGCACTCGATTGTTTTGCAGGACTAGAAGCGCAATGTGCTGCTATTGCAGATGATATCGCATACAATGCGCATGATATTGATGATGGTCTACGTTCACAATTTTTAACACTCGATCAATTTGAACATGTTTCACTAACAGCAGCAATATTAAAAGATATAACAGATGAGCATCCCCACCTCGACCACGCGCGTCGCGGTTACACACTTGTACGAAGACAAATAACAACCATGGTTGAAGATGTCATCAAACAATCACAAGAAAATTTAGCACGCCTCAAACCAACAAGCATAAACGATATTCACCAAGCAAAACAGACCATTATCAACTTTTCACCGACAATGGCCGTTTATGAAAAAGAACTAAAAAACTTTTTATTTAAAAATCTTTACTACCATGAACAAGTTCTTAATCGTCGCAATGCAGCAAAATGCATTGTACAAAAATTATTCAATTGTTATTATGAAAATCCAAATACAATGCCTGAAAGTTGGCAGAGCAAAACAGTGCACTTAAAAAAACAAGAGTTAGCACGTTTGATTGCTGACTTCCTTTCAGGCATGACGGATCACTACGCTCTACGTGAATATCACCGTTTATTTGACCATACAGATAATTTCGTTTAATGGCTTTTGGCATCATCATGGAAGCTAAATATGAATATCTTTAAAAACTTCGAAAAAAAAATTAAGAGATCAATTGAATTATCTGATATAAAAGGAAAAAATGGAGAAGATCTAGATTTATCAAAAATCACTGTTGATCCTCCGCGTGATTCCTCCCATGGACATTTATCAACCAATGCTGCTATGGTGCTTGCAAAATCTATTGGCATCAATCCACGTGCACTTGCAGATAAAATCATAGAACTTCTTAAAAATGATTCCTCTATCGAAAATATAGATGTTGCGGGTCCTGGTTTTATAAACATAAAGCTTACAAAATTATTTTGGCAAGATGCTATAAAATCCATGCTTGAATTAGGCTCTTCTTATGGTCGTATCCCAATGGGACAAGGAAAACGCATCAATGTTGAATATGTCTCAGCAAATCCGACAGGGCCAATGCATGTAGGACACTGCCGTGGAGCGGTTGTTGGGGATGTTCTCTCCAATTTGCTGCAATTCACGGGCTATAACATTACGAAAGAATATTATATCAATGATGCCGGTCAACAAATCGAAGTCCTCGCCCACTCTGTACTATTGCGCTATCGTGAGGCTCTTGGGCAAGAAATTAATGAAATTCCAGAAGGACTCTATCCTGGAGAATACTTGATACCATTGGGTCAATCGCTTGCTCAAGAGTTTGGGGACCAACTCCTCACGATGGATAAAGATGAAGCCTTATCTCTTGTGAAAGAACGTGCAATTCATGCAATGATGTCTATGATTCGCAAAGATTTGGCTGCTCTTAATATTTATCATGATATCTTTTTTTCTGAGCGAATGCTTTATGCAGATAATGCACGCGCCATTCGTAACACCATCAACGACCTCACTTTAAATGGTTATATCTACAAAGGAAAACTTCCCCCTCCCAAGGGACAAAATACAGAAGACTGGGAACCAAGCGAACAAACTTTGTTCCGTTCAACAAATGTCGGTGATGACCAAGACCGTGTTTTAATCAAATCTGACGGTTCTTACACTTATTTTGCGGCTGATGTTGCTTATTTTCGGGATAAATTTAATCGTCATTTTGATGAAATGATCTATATTCTAGGCGCAGACCATGCTGGCTATGTAAAGCGGCTAGAGGCAATGGCAAAAGCAATTTCTGGGGATAAAGCTAAATTAAGCGTCTTCTTGTGTCAATTGGTAAAACTTTTTCGCAACGGTCATCCTGTACGGATGTCAAAAAGAGCAGGATCTTTTGTCACTCTACGGGATGTTGTCGAAGAGGTCGGGCGTGACCCTGTGCGTTTTATGATGCTATACCGTAAGTGTGAAGCACCTCTTGATTTTGATTTTGCAAAAGTAACAGAACAATCAAAAGATAACCCCATCTTTTACGTACAATATGCAAGTGCACGTTGTCACTCAGTCTTTCGTCAAGCACAAGAAGTACTTCATATTAAAAGCTTTTCAAATGATACATTAACCGCCCATCTTCATCGATTAACAGATGACCATGAAATATTGTTAATACGCAAGCTTTCTGAATATCCACGTATCATTGAACAGGCCGTAGTTCATAAAGAACCGCATCGATTAGCGTTTTATCTTTATGACCTTGCCTCCAGCTTTCACACCCATTGGAATAAAGGGAGTGAAAGTCTCAATTTACGCTTTATTCAACCTGATGATAAAGAGTTATCCTTTGCAAGATTGGGGTTGATACAAGCTGTTATCAATATTTTATCATCAGGACTTACCATCATAGGAGTCGAAGCACCAATAGAAATGCGTTGAAAAAGTTCTATAAATACATACAATAGGTACTCTATTGATAAACTTTTTCATGTATCCTTGCATGAGAGGGGGAAAATTTATAGTTTTAATATAACAAATCAAAATCAACCATTGATTGCACGCAGATGCAAATCACCATGTGAGAAAAGCTATGAGCGATAACGATCGCAAGAATCTATACGAAACGACACACGATCATGAACACCATGATCCTGTGGAAAGGCTTACGCGCATTTTTAATCCGCACAAACAAAGCGGAAACCAAAATGAGCAATCTTCTTTACAGACAGATCGACCAACATCTCACCCCGAAACATCATCCCATGATGATGATTTTGATTTATCCTTTCTAGAAGAGGAACTTGAAAATAATTTAACACATGACTTACCGTTTGATGATCAAAAAAAACAATGGGACTTGCATGCAACCAGCAACGCAACAGCCTCAGATATTGCACAAGCTGCTTCTTTCAACCATTCAAAACAAAATAATTTATCTGAAGAGAAATATTCTTCACCTAGCAGTCATGATGAAGAACAAATTTTAGATGCGCTTTCTCCATTACCAATCCCAAAGAATCAATCACCTCAACAGAAAACAACAGCAACCAGTGCTAATCCTTTTCTTGAGAAAAGTAACCTTATTTCACAATCAGAATCAAAAAATTTCTTTTTTGATAAATCTGAAAAGCACGAAAATAAGAGAGATATTCCAGAATCTTTTGAACAAACCAATCGTTTTTCACAAATAAATTCACAACAGCCTAAAACTGCAGATATACAACAAACTTATGATGACCATCAAAACCTCTACGACACTCCCATAAACCATCCCTATAAAATTTCAGCTGATCACGAAAATTGGATTAAAAAAGATTATCCTGATGTCTCCTCTTCTACAGAGGAAAACGAATTTTTCTCATCTTCTAACCTTGTGTCAGAAAGACAAAACACTGCAAGAAATCAAACAAAAAGTACCTTCTCCTCACCTTTAGATTCTCCACTAGTTGATAAACAATCTTATTTAAAGGGGGCTTCACAAGAAGATCATACAACCAATTATCCCCATTTTTTTGAAGAAAATCTCTCACAAGAAGAAACTTATAGCGAAAAAGTTCCAAGACATAATGAGGCTCAAGCCCAATACATCAATAACACCGAAGGTGTCTCTAACCCAAATAGAGAAATTTCACATAATGAAAATAATTCAGATGAGTTTCTTTCCTCATCAGCCTCTTTGAATACAAAACAAACGGATGGCTTTTTTACCCATAACTACACGCACAGAGATACTCCCCCTCCCAATGTTGATACTTATAAATTTTCAGAGGAAATCGTAGAAAAAACTGGCCCTATTATGGTTCCAAAAGTCCCGTATGAAGCGCCAGAATATGATGTGCCAACTAGTGGTGGTTTAGAAGAAGAATTTGCTGATGTACTCAATGTAGGAAATGTCCCAACGGATAATTTTTCTCAAAAACAACAGAAAAATGAGGTTTTTAGTGAAATTTTTCATCAGTCTATGCAAAATTCAAAAGAAGGTGTTTATATAAACTCTAAAGAACAAAATTCTGACTATTTTTCTTCTGCCAATATGGAATATAATTTTCCTTCTTTTAGCAAGAATTCATCATCCACAAGCTCAGATGAGGTTCCCACGCATCCATCAGCTCCTCCTCCCTTAAAAAGTTTTATTTTTGGTAAAACTTTCATTAAAGGTATTTTTATACTTATTTTAATAGGAATTGGGTTTGCTGGTTATTCTCACTTTTTTATGCCATCGCAAAAAAATGAAGAAACGGTCATTATCCACGCTGATAATACGCCTTTTAAATTCAAATCAGAAACAACTGAAACGAAAAATGATGTTGCACATAATTTAGATATTTATAAACAAACAATTGAACAAAATGAGAAACAAGAAAATACACAACAATTTCTTATTGATAACTCTGAACAACCTAAAAATTTAAAAGAATTAAATCCTGAAGAATCTTCAAACGTTTCATTTTCTTCTTTAAATGAATCTGATGTTGAAGATGCCGTCACAGAAGCCATAAATCATACTATTCCCACGCAAGAAGTACAAACTGTTATTGTAAATCAAGATGGTACAGTTACACTAGCTCCCGTGCATCAAACAAAGAGTAAAACTGCTGCTCAATCTGAAGAAAGCATTGATCAAACTCCTAATGAACTTCAAGATTCGTCCTTTGTTTCGTCGCATGATTCTGATATAAACGATCCAGAAATAGACCATGATCTCAAAAATAATATTGATAAAATAATCGCAGAAAATACTTCTAGCTCAAATATTGAAGAAAAATTTATCCCTATTCCTTCTTATGCAGAAAGAAATACACGAATTGAAACACCCGCCGCGTCTCGCCTCACATCACCAAACAGAGTCGCAGCGCAAAATTCAGAAAGTTATTACGTACAACTTGCATCTCAACCAACCCATGATCTAGCTAGAAGTTCTTTAAAAAATATGAAATCTAAATTTGGATTCCTTATCGGTGCCCGTTCTTTAAATATTCAATCTGCTTTTATACCAGGAAAAGGTACTTATTACCGTGTTCGGATTCAAACGCAAAACCGTAATGAAGCCATAAATCTTTGTGAAGCTATAAAGAATTCTGGAGGAAGTTGCTTCATCACACGCTAAACCAATAATGCAACAGTTATTAAAACCGTCGCATTATTTATTTCCATACCATTTAATTACTTATCAAAAACTTCAGAGCTTAAAATCATCTAATCTTTTTTATGTCTTTGTGCTGACTTTATTCTTTAATCTACGTCGATTTTCACCCTATCTAAAAGATTAGATTTATAAAAAAATCACTACGTAGCCTTATAGGTATAAGGTACAGAAGGGAGCGAATTTAAATCTTTTTTAGGCGTTGTTACGCTTTGGTTTGTTTCTGGAGTATTATAACGCGAACTATGTTCAGGAGATTTTGCAAAAAAAGATCCTAAAAAACCAAAAATAAACCAGATAATAACGACCGCAAGAAGAATAGCAAAAATGCCCTTAGCAATTGAAACACGTTGTTCACGATCTCTTCTTTCTGCGGCCATACGTTCTTCATATGTGTGATAATTTTTATCAATCATAGTGGATTCCTTTTCTCAATTCCCTTACCTTTAAATTTCTAGAAAATATGCATATATGAAATTATTCAGATACTTATTTTGAGAAAACGATAATTATAGAAAAAAGTTCCAGCGTACTTCATAAAGTTGAGAAAAAGAGGCGAGAATAGAATTAAAACATCTACCATAGCCTTTGAATTCTATAATAAGCCCCTTTGTGTTCTATAATAAAACATTGACACAAAGGTTTTGTTAATAATAGAGTTGTGATTAAAATATCTCATTATTTTTATTAATAAAAATGAAACATACTCAAAAGGTTTTTTTATGAAATCTCCCATATCATCGCTTCCCTTTAAAATAGAAAAACACCCATCTCCTCTGTCAGAAGAAAAATGTGAAGAAATTTTAAAAAGACCCGGTTTTGGTCAATTTTTTACAGACCACATGTGTACTATTCAATGGACTGAAGACAAAGGCTGGCATAATGCCATCATTTCTCAATACAAAGCTTTAGAAATTAACCCTGCAAGTACCGTTTTACATTACGGACAGGAAATTTTTGAGGGTTTAAAAGCATATCGTGCAAAAGATGGGCGCATCTTGCTCTTCCGTCCTGATGCCAATGCACAACGCTTTATAGAATCAGCACAACGTTTAGCTATGCCAGAATTGCCAAAAGATATTTTTCTGGATGCCGTTCATCAATTAGTAAAAATTGATCAAAAATGGGTTTCTGATCATCCTAATGCGAGTCTCTACATACGTCCATTTATGTTTGGTAATGAAAATTTTTTGGGAGTTCGCCCTTCTGAAGAATATATTTTCTGCATCATCGCTTCACCTGTTGAATCATATTTCAAAGGAGAAGAAAAATCTGTCAGCGTCTGGATTGAAACAGATTATAGCCGTGCTGGACCAGGGGGCACAGGCGCTGCAAAATGTGGCGGTAACTATGCAGCAAGCTTATTGGCACAAAAATGTGCAACGCAAAATAATTGTAGCCAAGTACTCTTCCTTGATATGGTTGAACATAAATGGATTGAGGAACTTGGTGGTATGAATGTCTGCTTTATTATGGCAGATAATACACTTATAACCCCTGCACTTAACGGCACTATTCTTCCAGGGATAACCCGTGATTCAATCTTAAGGTTAGCTCAACAAATGGGATTAAAAATAAAAGAGCGCCCTTATTCTTTTGAATCGCTCAAGGAAGATGCAAGAAGTGGTCACCTTAGGGAAGTCTTTGCTTGTGGTACGGCCGCTGTTATCACATCAATCGGTCGTTTCAAATACAAAGATGGCGAATTTATTATCGGAAATGAAACAGTTGGAGAAATCACGAAACAACTTCGCACACAGCTCGTTGATCTTCAAAAAGGCAATAAAGAAGACACCCACGGCTGGGTGCATTCTGTTCAGCTCTCATAATAATAAGGTATTCTCATATCTATAAACGCTTCCATGAAAGGAGATTCATGGAAGCGTATTTCCTAAAAAACTCCCTCTATTTTCAGTGACAAAAAAAACATTAATCAAATTTCGAATGATCTCTATGCTGTGCTTTAATATTACGGACTGTACCCGTATGGGAGCGCATTACGAGAGTTTCCGTTTGAATGTAACGAGATGTAAATTTAACACCAGAAAGCATATTGCCATCTGTCACCCCTGTTGCTGAAAACAAAACATCACCCTTTACCATTTCTTCCATTGTATAAGCTTTATTGGGATCACTAATCCCCATTTTATCTGCACGAGCAATTTTCTCTTCTGTATCAAGCAGCAAACGACCTTGCATCTGTCCTCCAATGCAGCGCAAAGCAGCAGAAGCTAAAACACCTTCAGGTGCTCCACCAATCCCCATATAGATATCAATACCTGTTTCTTCTGGATCAGTTGTGTCAATAACAGCAGCAACATCTCCATCCCCTATCAAGCGAATCGACGCCCCTGTCGCTCGTACTTCATTAACCAATTTTTCATGACGAGGTCTATCCATAATACAAACAACAATCTGACTAACAGCCACTCCTTTAGCCTTCGCAAGAGCATGGATATTATCGGTAGGACAAGCATCTATATCTACTACTCCCTTTGGATAACCAGGACCAATAGCAATTTTTTTCATATAAACATCAGGAGCGTAAAGGAGATTACCCTTTTCAGCAATTGCAACTACTGCCAAAGAATTGGCAATATTTTTAGCACAAAGTGTTGTTCCCTCTAGTGGATCAAGTGCAATATCGATCGCCAATCCACTTTGAAGACCTACTTTTTCTCCAATATAAAGCATAGGCGCTTCATCCCGCTCACCTTCACCAATCACCACTGTACCATCAATAGGCAATCGATTAAGTTCCTGTCGCATTGCATCTACAGCAGCCTGATCCGCAGCTTTTTCATCGCCACGTCCGCGCCAGCGTGCAGCAGCAACAGCAGCACGTTCAGTAACACGTACCAATTCAAGCGTTAAAATACGATCAAGTCCATTTAAAATCTTCTGAGTTGTGGGCATATGAAAGAATCCTACCTAATGAATACCAGAAAAAATATAAGCCCTTAATTAAATACTAAGAATAAAGTTTTTGACAAAGATGAAAATTTTCCACAAAAGATAAAAAACTCAAGCTTACCTTTTTGTCATTATCAATGATAAGTTAACAATTCTCTGCCATAGATTCAATACGAATAAATTGAGATTTTGCAACAAGATGTCCATCTTTTTCAATTTCTGCAAGTGCCTGTCGTACATTCGACTCTGTTGTTTCATGCGTAATTAAAATAATTGTTTTTTCAATTTGATCTTCTACAAAAGATCTTTGAACAATCGATTCCAATGAAATGTGATTATCAGCCATATGCCTTGCTACCGCGGCAAAAACACCAGTACGATCATGAACATTTAAACGAATAAAATAACCACCTGCATGATGCGAAATACGTGCTTTTTTATGAGGAGAAAGTTCTAATGCTGGACGTCTTAAAACAGGTGCATACTGAAAACCAGAACGCGCTTTTGCTATATCAGCCAAATCACCAATAACGGCTGATGCTGTTGCCATTCCTCCGGCGCCAGGACCAGAAAACAGTAATTCACCTAATAAATCACTTTGAATAGAAAGAGCATTGGTTACGCCATTTATCTGTGCAATCATTGAGGACGTTGGTACCATTGTTGGATGAACGCGTTGCTCTATTCCAGAATCCGTTTTTAATGCAACCCCTAAAAGCTTAATCCGATATCCCAACTCATCAGCTGCTCGAATATCAATTTGCGAAATATTACGAATTCCTTCAACATAAACATCATCTAACGAAACAGCTGTTCCAAATGCCAAGCTTGTCAACAAAGCTAATTTATGAGCAGTATCATTTCCCTCAATATCAAAAGTTGGATCTGCTTCAGCATACCCCAGTCTCTGTGCATCTGCTAAACAATCTTTAAATGAAAGACCTTCCGTAAACATGCGTGTTAATATATAATTACAGGTTCCATTGAGAATACCATAAATTCGCGATATGTAATTACTGACAAGTGATTCTCTCATCGCTTTGATGACAGGAATTCCCCCTGCAACAGCGGCTTCAAAATGAAGAAAAACACCTTTTTTTTCTGCAATTATAGCCAGCTCTACTCCATGTCGAGCAAGAAGAGCTTTATTGGCTGTTACAACATGATGTCCTGCCTCAAGCGCTCTCTTAACAGCGGTATACACCACATCCAATTTACCACCAATTAACTCTACAAAAACATCAATCTCATCAGAAGCAGCCAACTCCACAGGTGAATCAAACCATTTTATATCACTGAGATCAATTCCACGATTACGGCTTTTATCGCGCGCACTAACAGCAACGACTTTGATGAATCGCCCACATTGACAAGCTAAACTATTCGCTTTTTCACATAGAGCTCGAACAACTGAAGTACCAACCGTACCAAGTCCCGCAATACCAACTTTTAAAGCTTCTGCCATTATTAACCACTGATCCCTATCTTCACTGAAAAATCGTTTAAATGATTTGCTACTCAACACAAAGAACACTTACATCCATAAGAACAAAAGAAATACCCCACTCTATTCACTTCATTTTCTCCAATAGAATTATCCTCGCTTGTTCAATCAACATTCCTAAAAATATAATATTTATTGTTTTCAAAGAGTTTAGAATCTTTATAAAAGATCTAATTCAGAATGAAAATCTGTAAAAATGATAAATACAAGTTGCCATAAAAAAGTTCTAAAAAGTAATCAATAAAAAGTTAAAGAATATTGAAAACTTGGTAAGAAATAATAAAAACATCTCTTCTAAATCAACAAGTATTGAACAAAAAACATTCTTTCATATGATAAATTAAGAGAAAGGATAAAATAAAGTAGATCAGTAAATAATACCACATTCCTTCCTACCATTCCATATCTTGAACTATAAATCTTTAATGAAAAAATCTTAACGTACCATCTATCAAAATAGAACCTTACATTAAAGTAAAAAACAAGACTTAATATGTGCACACCATAATTCTGAAATATTATAAATATGGACAATAAATTTGCAAAATTCGCATATTTTACCTCAACTTATTGCCACCCCTTCAAAAAACCAGAAAATTGAAATGACAAAAACCTCAATCTGCCCTTTACCCACGCTTATTCATTTTCAGATAAAGAACCTTCTCAATATGTGAGAGAAAAAATGAAGGTTTTTTAATATATTATATAAAAATTACTTTAATATTTTCTTTTTATCATACAGAAGCTTTTTATATTTTGTTAGACTGAAATTAATATATGTATTATGATTCATAAATTTTGTATTATTTGTTAATTTTATAATAAATATTTTCTTTATACTTCATAAATTATACAGTTTTTGCTTTATGATAAGCTCAAATGAGAAATCTTCTTTATAAAGGCTCTTCAAGAAAGTTAAATAATATTCTCATGTGCAAGCAAAGATAACAAACGATAAAATATGCAAAAAATAAATACATTTAAAATGCTTTTTTGATCATTTTTGCCTACTACTCAAACTGAAAAGAAACAATCCAAACAGGAATCGCTCAAAAATTATTCAATAAAACACACTTTTTTCAAAAAAAATGGCATAGAGGGCTTGCGAAGTAAAACGATCCTCTCTATAAGCCTCATCATTGGTTTGCGCCCATCGTCTAGCGGTTAGGACATCGCCCTTTCACGGCGGAAACAGGGGTTCGATTCCCCTTGGGCGTACCATTATCCTTTTCTCTATGTGTAATATATTCATTTTATTTGTGTTTTTAAAAATGAGGGATGCATAAATATAAAGCGAGGGAATAAGATTTTAAAAGGAATCTCTTCGTAAAAAGGATACAAGAATCATTAGGTGGTTAATTTCTTTATTGTATTTCGGGAATAGTGCTTTACTGCGTACAGTTAATAACAATAAAAATCGATAAAATATAAAAATTAGAGGGTCCTAGCTCGCGATACAGTAAATTTATAAGCCATATTCTTGCGTATGCTGTTCATTTTTAAATTAAAACCAACTACATCATTTATACGTTTCTTCCAACCTTCAAAACTGAAATTTACCCCAAACGCATTTTATATGAAGCATTTCTAATTATAGTGCCTTTGTATCACATTAAACTTTTCTATAGACAAATAGACCGTAATCTTAGTATTGAAATGGCGATATAAAAATAGATTCTTATTCACCTAACACAACAAATCAAGAAAATATAATTTAGAATACGATCAACTTATTAAATGGAATCTCTGATAACAAAAACGCTTAATCCCTGTTCCCCAGTGATCTAACTACCTTATCTATTAAACAGATTCTTCATCAATCATAGAATAATTATAAATTTGCAAACACATCACTTCTTTTCAAAAATTAAACCTCCCAACAAAATTTTACACTCTATTGATGATAGATTCTAAAAGCTCATATTTGAATGCTTTTTTCCCTTGTTTTTACTTTTCATTATAAACTTGAAAGTACTATAAAGTAATATCACTTAAAAGAAAAAGGACTTCTAATGGTAAAGATCAAAGTGGAAAACCCCGTTGTTGAACTTGATGGGGATGAGATGACCCGTATAATCTGGAAATATATCAAAGATAAATTAATTCATCCCTATCTCGACATTGATCTCAAATATTATGATCTTTCCGTCGAAAATCGTGATGCAACCAATGATCAGGTAACTATCGATTCTGCCAATGCTATCAAAAAATATGGAGTTGGTATAAAATGTGCAACCATCACACCTGATGAGGCACGCGTTAAAGAATTTAACCTAAAAAAAATGTGGAAATCACCTAATGGCACAATCCGCAATATTTTAGGAGGAGTCATTTTTCGCGAACCCATTATCTGTAAAAACGTCCCTCGCCTTGTTCCTAACTGGACAAAGCCAATTATTATCGGACGTCACGCTTTTGGTGATCAATACAAAGCAACAGATTTTAAATTTCCAGGAAAAGGGAAATTAAGTATTAAATTTGTAGGTGATGACAATCAAGTTATTGAACATGATGTTTTTGATGCCCCAAGCGCAGGGGTTGCTATGGCTATGTATAACCTTGATGAGTCAATTCGTGATTTTGCCCGCGCATCCTTTAATTATGGACTACAACGGAATGTTCCTGTTTATCTTTCAACAAAAAATACCATTCTAAAAACTTACGATGGTCGTTTTAAAGATATCTTTCAAGAAATATTCGATACGGAATTTAAAACTGAATTTGAAAACCGTAAATTATATTACGAACACCGTCTTATTGATGATATGGTTGCTTCTGCATTAAAGTGGTCAGGTGGATACGTATGGGCATGTAAAAACTATGATGGTGATGTTCAATCTGATATTGTTGCCCAAGGCTTCGGTTCTCTTGGTCTCATGACTTCTGTTCTCATGACACCTGACGGTAAAATTGTTGAAGCAGAGGCAGCACACGGCACCGTAACACGCCATTATCGTCAGCATCAAAAAAATGAAGAAACATCAACAAATTCTATTGCATCTATTTTCGCATGGACGCGTGGACTGGCACACCGTGCTAAACTAGATAATAATAAGAAATTAAAAAACTTTTCCACGACATTGGAAGAAGTTTGTATCAAAACCGTCGAAGAAGGTTTTATGACTAAAGATCTTGCACTTTTGATTGGTCCTAAACAAAAATGGCTTTCTACAACAGGTTTCCTCGATAAAATTGATGAGAATCTCAAAAAAGCAATGGGCAATTAAGTTATTACTTAAATTAAAATTCAAAGCTCTCAACAGAGCTTTGAATTTCTCTTGGCAAATTCAAAGAAGTACCTTATAAGTAAAAAGAGAATAAATTTTTATTAAATAGCAAAAAAACAGTGAAAAAACAAAGCTGGTCTGCGCTTTTATTGGGCAAAAATGGTCTTTGCTTTTTAACGTTTGCAGGTGGTGTTGTGTTACACGCCACTAACGTTTATATTGTTATTACTATTTTACCCTCCCTTATGAAGCATATTGGCAATGAGATATATTATTCTTGGGTGGCAACTGTCTTTATTACAGCTTCACTCCTTGGTACTTCGCTTTCAACAAAAATATTAGGGAAATTAGGTCCTCGCAACGCTTATGTGATCTCTGGACTTATCTTTACCCTAGGCACTTTCCTGTGCAGCATTTCTTCATCTATGCCATTATTTTTAATAGGACGCTTTATTCAAGGATTGGGAAGTGGTTCTTTGTTGTCTCTATCTTATTCCATGGTACGTATTGTTTTTAGCCCATCTTTATGGTCACACGCATTAAGTGTTATCTCCGGAATGTGGGGAATATCAACCTTGCTAGGACCAGCGATCGGAGGAATTTCTGTATATTATGGTCTATGGAGAGCATCCTTTTGGATCATTGGCGCGTTAGCTATATTCTTCTCACTCATAGCCTTTAAAATTTTACCTAAAAAGAATGAAAACTATGTTCTAACATCCCCCCTCCCTCTTCTCCAGCTTCTCATACTCACCTTATTGATTTTTATCATTTCTGTTGGAGGAGCTATGGACACAACAATGGCAAAAATTTGCGGATTAGTTATCGGACTTAGTCTTCTCTTTGTTCTAGCAAAAATCGAATCATCTAGCTTTCATCCTATGTTGCCACGCAAATCCTTTTCTTTCTCTTCTGAAATTTTTCCTGTTTATGCATTAATACTCGTTATGACAACAGTCGTGTATAGTATAGAACTTTATTTACCACTTTTTCTTCAAGAACTTCATGGACAAGCTCCACTTATTGCCGGTTATATAGCAGCACTTATGAGCCTAGGGTGGACGTGTGGAGCCCTCTCAAGTGCTGCTGTCTCCACAAAAAAAATTCGCAACATCATTGTATACTCGCCCCTATTAAAACTGTTAGGCATAGCGATTCTTTTATGGCTCATCCCAACAGAAGTTTCCACACTTGAATGTATTTTTATTATTTGCTTAGCACTATTTTCTATTGGAATCAGTGCGGGCATAGCATGGCCACATTTGCTCACACGGATCTTAAAATGTACAAATGATGAAGATGCTCTACGTGCCAGTGAATCCCTTACCTCGGTACAACTATTTTCAGCTGCATTGAGTGCAACTCTAACCGGAGTTATCACCAATCTTGCTGGACTCTTTAATCCTGGAGGAACAATAGGAATGATCTTAGCAGCAAAAACTCTTTTTATAGTGCTCATTGGTTTTTTATTTTGTTTTGCTATTCCATTATCGCTGCGCATTTCTTACTGCATATTAAAAAATCCAACAGGACATTCCAATAATTAAATAAACATAAAAATACCTTCTTCATTAAAAAAATGAAAAATATTAAGCATACTTCTCCATATACCATGAGACGCAAAAAACCATTAATCCACACAAAGTTAGAACACTTCCTAAAACAGCTGTATATTCATAACTATAGCCCAATTTTAAAACTAATGCTCCAGATTCTGCACCAAGAGCGTTGGCAATATTAAAAGCAGACTGCATTAATGCTCCTGCCAAAATCTGTCCCTGTAGTGCAACATCCATAATTTTTGTTTGTATAGAAGGCATAGCAGCAAAAGAAGTCCCAACAAAAAAGCATCCTATTGCTGCTGTTAACGGAGCATAGGATAAAAAGAAAAAAAGAAAAAAAACAAATATGCTCCAAAGCATAGAAAAAAATATCATCGGAGAAATACCAATTTTAACAGCTAATTTAGGACCCAAAAGATTTCCTGCCACCATTCCCAATCCAACTAACGGCATGATAAATGGTACCCATTCAAGTGAAACACCAGAAATATGCATTAATGTTGACTTGATATAAGTGAAAACAGAAAATAATCCTGACGCTCCCACCGAAACCATCAACAAAAGAAGCCACACCTGCTTTTGCTTTAATGCACGCATTTCGTGCAAAGGATTCGTTTTTGGAAAACTTGAATCACAAGGCAAAAAATTCCAAATAAGAAAACAACATAATAAAGCAATCATACCCACAAGGACAAAAGCAATCTGCCAACCAATAAGTTGACCAATCCAAGTAGCACTGGGTGCTCCCAAAACGGTTGCAATTGTTAAGCCAAGCATAACATATCCAACAGCTTTAGAACGTTCTTTCATTTCTACCATTGAAGAGGCAACCATAGCCGCAAGCCCAAAATAGATTCCATGGGGAAGTCCACTGAGAAAGCGTAATACTACTAATATGCTAAAATCAGAAACAAAGGCACTAGCAATATTTGCTAAAGCATAAAAAAGCATCAATCCTATCAAAACAGTTTTGCGTGATACCTGAGCTGTTGCCACAGCTAAAAGAGGTGCTCCAATCACAACTCCTAATGCATAAGCAGAAATATATTGACCAGCGGTAGGAATATCAACATATGAACTTCGTGCCATCTCTGGCAGTAGCCCCATTGCAACAAACTCTGCAGTACCAATAGCAAAACTCCCCACTGCAAGAGCTAAAATTATTAAACGCCGTATTCTCGAATCAATTCCCAATGCAAGAACCTTTTGTCTATAAAAATCCTTCATATCACCACTTCTGGATAGGAGTTTTAACTGTAGATATCTGTAATACACACAAACAAAAATTCAAAAAATTGTTATACGCACGCCCAATAGTCCCCAATAAAGTTTTAGAAATATTTTGACATATAAAGCATTTTATGAAATTTTAAGTAAGACTCTTTAACGGAAAATCTTTGAAAACCTCAAAGTTATAGACGTATTTACCTATTTTTATCAGATCTGCCAGATAATAAACTTTGTTTCCTCTTTTCAGCAGTTCCAATTTTACAGTGAAACCTTTATTTTGCAACGATATACTATACCCTATAAATAATTCTAAAATTTGTCGAATAATGCATTTCAAACAAGTGAAAAATACCCCATCATTATCTTGATACAAAGATAAAACTTCTTCCAAAATCATTGTTGCTTTATTTTTGTTACCTGAATGCAGATCCTCCAAATCGGTAAGCTATAATTTCAACTTTACAGCATTCTTATAAACTATTACAGAGTCCTTTAAAAAAATCTCATGCTTGGTTTCTAGATTTATTAAATATCCTCTTTTAGGCATCTTTATCCCTCCCTCATCTAACAGAGGAATCGCCTCAGATATCTAACTCATATCTGTAAATTAAAATATTCACGTAAATATATTATGGTTATTTTAAGATATAATTCTATAAATAGAGCAGAAAACAAATATAATAAGTTTTATCTTAATATATTTATTGATATTTTATAAATATGCTAATTATCATGATTAATATTTAATTTTTTATGCCATAATATCTATAGTTTTTTATTGTATAGATTAATAATATTACATAAATCTATTGTAAATAATAATTATAATAAGATATAAAACTAAAATATAAAATTATAACACTTTAAATGTTGTAATCTTATTTTAGTTTTCTTTTAATTTTCTAAAAATTTATCTATGCGGTTGTATATAACCCATTCTTTACCATTAGTAATAAAAAACATAAAGTAGCTCACAAAAATACAATTTTCATCCTTCTTTAAGAATTCGCTAACGCCTCATTAACATTGTTGCTTTAAACAGTCATCAGAAACAGAAATAAACTGTTTTTCTCCGGATCAGGTAGCGCGTACCGGAGTAACAGTTTCTGTTTTATATAGTAATTAGAAAAAGAATATATGCCCTATAAAACCGTACTTTTATATCTTAGAACAGTGCAATTTTATAATTTTGGAAGGTGTGTCTAATTTCATATTTTTAGCTAAATTTGTAAGTACAAGAATAAATTCAATAAAAAAAATGAAGCGCTATATTACGATTAATATTTTAGCGTCCTTGTGCCCATAGAGCACGTGTTTCAGCGCAAAAATCAGCATAACAGCCTTCTTCAATGGCATCACGAATTCCCTGCATCAATTGTTGGTAATAAAAAAGATTATTCCAAGTCAACAACATACCCCCAAGAGATTCACCAGATTTGATCAAATGATGTAAATAAGCACAACTATAATCGTGTGCTGCTGGACAAAGTGACTGTGGATCAAGAGGATGTGGATCTTCTGCATAACACGCATTACGCAAATTAATTCTACCAAAGCGGGTAAAAGCTAAACCATGACGTCCTGCACGCGTCGGCATAACACAATCAAACATATCAATACCACGAGCAACACTTTGTAAAATATCATCAGGTGTCCCTACTCCCATAAGATACCGTGGTTTATCCTCTGGTAAAATCGGACAAGTAGTATCCAATACTGCTGTCATAACACTCTGCGGCTCACCAACAGCAAGCCCTCCAATAGCGTAACCTTTTAAATCCATTTCTTTTAATGCTTGAGCAGAACGTTCACGCAGTTTCATATTATCACCACCTTGAACAATCCCAAACAATGCTTTATCTGGCTGATCTCCAAAAGCTGTTTTACAACGCTGCGCCCACCGCAATGAAAGTTCCATAGCTTCTTCCATTTCTTTTTCAGTTGCAGGTAATGCAATACATTGATCCAACTGCATCTGGATATCCGCACCAAGAAGTTCTTGAATTTCGATAGAACGCTCTGGACTCATTTCATAGTAAGCTCCATTAATGTAAGAGCGAAAAATCACACCTTGTTCAGTAATTTTACGGATTCCTGCCAATGACATAACCTGAAAGCCACCAGAATCGGTTAAAATAGGCCCGCTCCAGCGTGAAAATTCATGTAATCCTCCCAAACGCGCAACACGTTCAGCTCCTGGACGTAACATTAAATGATAAGTATTCCCCAAAATGATATCTGCACCAAGATCACGTATTTGATCCATATACATAGCCTTAACGGTTCCTGCCGTCCCAACAGGCATGAATGCGGGTGTACGAACACATCCTCGCCCCGTTATAATTTCGCCTCGACGTGCATACCCATCTTGAGCAATTTTTCTATAATGAAATGTCTTTATCATAACTCTTGTCTTTTTGATTCCATCAATGCATATCCCTATAGAAAGAAAAAAGATATCCCCCTTACGAGCATTGTTATAAGCTTTATGAATTAATTTTTGATTTGCTCAATATTGTAACCAGCATAAAAAATTAAAAGAGATAAAAGAACATTTCTTGTTAAGAAATCACCATAATAAAAGTGATAATCTAACTCCAGAAAAATAGTAAAATCCTTATAATATCATACCTCAAAATACCTGCGCTTAACGCACTAAAATCTTAATAGAACTGAAAAATTATTATCACAATAATCTCATCTTAACATACTTCCATAAGCAGTAATTTTGTACGCATAGAAGAAAACTCTAAACGCATTGTACAGTTTACAATATTCTTTACTTTTACAGATAAAAGTTTTTTATCTATTGGGCACATCAATCCTCAAGCTTAATAAAAGCGCAAATGAGCATAATCATTTATCCAATCACAATATTGAGATAGCTCTTGGCACTTGAGATACTTCACAAAAGAAATTAACGTGTAAATAAAAACACTAAAAATGCTTTTTGTAAAGATTCTCAAATACCAAAAGCTCTATCGTAACATTAGAGGCTGAAAAGCGTATGATGGTACCCGCTTGCTTCCTTCACAAGCTTTAAAGATGGTGATGCATAATCAATTTTATACTATTTATAGCTTTAAAAACTATACACGCCATGAATGTCATCGTGGAAGTGAATGTTGATATGTACTGAGAAATGCTTCTTAAAAAAACACGTAAATGTGCAACATAAGTATATTCCGTTTGGAGCGTTCCTCTATTAAAAAACGAAAAAATAAAAGCGTAAAGCTATACATAATCTTCATTATTTAAACGATATTGCTTTAGATATTTTAAAAAAGTCAAGCTGAATAAAAGGAGATGGCAAGACTAGCCATTTGTTTCACCTCTGCGCCTTTATATTCTTCTAAAATTAAACTGTCCTCTTGTTTTAAAGATTACGCCAAGATATATATATATATATATATATATATATATTGGTTACCCACCTTGCTAGGAAAATTGGAGCAGCTAGTAAGGCTCTTATCCGTCTCAATATATTTCAAACATAATGCTGCAATAGAATAAGCGTAATACTACAAAAGAGTTTCGTGTGCCTTTATTGATCAGAAAAGAGTATTTTTTTCTTAGAAACTTACAATTGAAATCAGTATAATTTATACTATTTTGCATCCGCAGCAATAACGGCTTTGGTAATTGCATCTGGATCTGCAACAGGTTCACCACGTTTAATTTTATCAACATTTTCCATACCTTCAACAACTTGTCCCCATATGGAATATTGACGATCAAGCCACGGAGCATCTGCAAAACAAATAAAAAACTGAGAATTAGCAGAATTTGGATTCTGACTACGTGCCATAGAAACTGTACCACGCTTATGAGAAAGATTTGAAAACTCTGCTGTTAAATTTGGTTTTTCTGCTCCCCCCATACCCGCACGTGATAAATTGAATTTTTCACTATCCTTCTTTCCAAATTGCACATCCCCAGTTTGCGCCATAAAACCATCAATAACGCGATGGAAAATAACATTATCATAAGCACCTTCACGTACCAGTTCTTTAATACGTGCAACATGACAAGGCGCTAAATTAGCCAAAAGCTCAATAACAACTCTGCCCTTTGTTGTTTCAAGAATTAAAGTATTCTCTGGATTTTTATTCTCAGCCATATGGAAAGCTCCTTTGATTCATTTCTCAACTTGTAAAGTAGCAGCATTAATAACATCAGGATTTTTTACAGATCCATTATTACTTGTCGTACCTTTTTTTATTTTATCAACAACATCCATCCCCTTTATCACCTCTCCAACAACCGTATACTGACCATTTAAAAAAGCAGCATCATCAAAACAAATGAAGAATTGAGAATTCGCGGAATCCGGATCTTGTGACCGTGCCATCCCAACAGTACCACGCTTAAACGGCTGCTTTGAAAACTCTGCCGGTATATTGGGATAATTTGAGCCACCCATACCAACGCGTTTCAGATCAAAATCTCTACTGCCTTTTTTTCCAAACTTTACATCACCAGTTTGTGCCATGAAATTAGGAATAACGCGATGAAACACAACATTATTATAAGCCCCATCCTCTGTTAATCTTTTGATTTGCGCAACATGTTTTGGCGCCAAATCAGAACGCAGACGAATAATGACATCACCATCTTTGAGAGATAAAACAAGAAGGCTCGCATCACTTTCTGAGCTAGAATTACCGGCGACAGCGAACAGTGAAAAAAAACAAAACACACATATCAAAACAGCAAAAATTCTACGAGACACAATTATTCTCCCCTAAAAGATTTGAATTTCGAGCTTAAAGCTTGTGCAATATTGGGCGGTACAAATGGTGTCACATCACCTCCCATAGAGGCAATTTGGCGTACCAATGTAGAAGTTATCGCACGCCCAGAAATGCTTGCCGGCAAAAAAACAGTTTGCAATTCAGGAGCCATAACGCCATTCATCCCTGCCATTTGCATTTCATAATCAAGATCAGTACCATCACGCAATCCACGAATGAGAAATGAAGCACCAACTTCACGCGCCTTCTCAATTAGAAGGTTGCTAAATGAAAGAACCTGCAATCGATTAGAATCTGCACCAAACAAGTCTTTCCCTACCTGCGTAATGAAATCAACACGCTCTTCAAAGCTAAAGAGTGTTTTTTTGTCAGCCTGTACCCCTATAGCGACAACCACCTTATCAGCTAACACAAAACACCCTTTCAAAACATCAAGATGACCATTTGTAAGAGGATCAAAAGAACCTGCATAAAAAGCAATTTTCATGATTTTACTCCACCCTCTTCAAAATTACTTTTCTTTGCTCATATCAACTGTATCTGAATGCTTCTCACCTTCATCCTCTAATGAACTCGTATCATCTTCAGGTTCAGAAATACGTTCAACCGATACGACTCTTTCACCCTTGGCTGTATTAAAAATTGTGACTCCCTTAGTTGAACGCCCAGCAGTACGAATTCCCTCAACAGGGACACGAATAAGCTGCCCCCCATCTGATACCAACATAATTTGATCTTGCGCCTTCACCGGAAAAGCGGCTACTAATTTACCAATTTCAGCTGTTTTAGATGGATCTGTTGCACGAATCCCTTTTCCGCCACGTCCCGAAATCCGGAATTCATAGGACGAAGAGCGTTTACCATAACCAAACTCACTCACTGTCAAAAGCATTTGTTCACGTGCATGAAGTTCTGCATAACGTTCATCTGTTAACTCTGTTTCAGCACCCCCATCTTCCTCATCAAGAGTTACAATATCTTCAACATCAGCATCTGCACCAGAAGCACGCCGTTCATTCATTACACGTTTAATATAAGCAGAACGCTCAATGGACGTTGCCTCGACATGCTCTAAAATTGTCATCGAAATGACTTTATCGCCTTTAGCTAAATTGATACCACGAACTCCCACAGAATTACGCCCAGCAAAGACACGAACATCAACAACTGGGAAACGGATACATTGTCCATTGGCTGTTGTTAGAACAACATCATCATGTTCTGTACAGGTTTCAACAGAAAGAATTTCATCTTCTTCATCAAGTTTCATTGCAATTTTACCATTACGATTAACCTGAACGAAATCTGATAATTTATTACGACGCACAGTTCCACGTGTTGTCGCAAACATAACATCCAACGCACTCCAGCTCGCTTCATCTTCAGGCAAAGGCATAATCGTCGTAATACGCTCACCTTGTTGTAAGGGAAGCATATTGATCAAAGCCCGCCCACGCGATTGGGGTGTTCCCAGCGGCAGTCGCCAAACTTTTTCCTTATAAACAATCCCACGTGATGAAAAGAAAAGAACCGGAGTATGCGTATTGGCAACAAACAATCGCGTTACAAAATCCTCATCCTTTGTGGACATACCAGAACGCCCCTTACCACCACGTCGCTGTGCACGATAGGTATTAAGAGGCACACGTTTAATATAGCCACTATGGCTCACCGTTACCACCATATCCTCTGGCGCGATTAGATCTTCACTCTCCATCTCAGCGCTACCAAAACCAAATACAGTACGTCGCGGCGTTGCAAATTCCTCACGAAGAACACTCAACTCATCCTTAACAATACACATAATGCGTACGCGTGATGCCAAGATATCAAGATAGTCAGCGATATCCACGCCAATTTTATTCAACTCATCAGCGATTTCATCACGCCCAAGGGCTGTCAATCGTTGCAAACGCAATTCTAAAATAGCACGCGCCTGTTCTTCAGAGAGATTATAAGTACCATCCTCATGAATAATATGACGAGGATCATCAATAAGTTTAATCAAAGGTGCGATATCTATCGCTGGCCAGCGTCGCTCCATTAACTGTGCACGTGCTGTCTGCGGATCAGGAGCCTGGCGAATAAGTGCTATAATTTCATCAATATTGGCAACCGCAAGGGCAAGACCAACCAAAACATGTGCTCGCTCACGCGCTTTACGCAAAAGATATTTTGTTCGCCGACTGACAACTTCTTCCCTAAAAGAAACAAATGCACGAAGCATATCAAGCAACGTCATCTGTTCGGGTTTTCCCCCATTCAAAGCAACCATATTACAACCAAAAGATGTTTGTAGCGGCGTATACCGATATAATTGGTTTAAAACAACTTCCGCAACAACATCTTTCTTCAGCTCAATCACAACCCGATATCCATCACGATCAGATTCGTCACGCAAATCAGAGATTCCCTCAATGCGTTTATCGCGCACCAATTCGGCCATTTTCTCAATCATCGTTGCCTTATTAACTTGATAAGGGATCTCACTCACAATAATTGCTTGTCGACCACTGCGAATTTCTTCGATATCAACTTTAGCGCGCATAATGATTGAGCCACGCCCTGTTTCATAAGCTGCACGGACACCAGAATGGCCGAGGATAATGCCCCCTGTAGGAAAATCCGGACCAGGAATAATTTCAATTATTTTATCGAGTGTGATATTGGGATTATCAATCAAAGCGATACAACCATCAACAACTTCACCAAGATTATGGGGAGGAATATTGGTTGCCATTCCCACAGCAATCCCCCCTGACCCATTAACTAAAAGATTGGGAAAACGCGCTGGTAAGACAACCGGTTCACGCTCACGCCCATCGTAATTATCCTGAAAATCAACAGTATCTTTATCTATATCAGCTAAAAGTTCTTCTGAAACTTTTTGTAAACGACACTCAGTATAGCGCATGGCCGCAGGTGGATCACCATCAACGGAACCAAAATTTCCCTGACCATCAATCAATGGATTTCTTAAAGAAAAGTCCTGCGCCATACGCACTAAAGCATCATAAATTGAAGCATCACCATGGGGATGGAATTTCCCCATAACCTCACCAACAACACCAGCAGATTTACGATACGACTTATTGAAAGAAAGCCCCATCTCATTCATAGCATGAAGGATACGTCGATGAACAGGCTTAAGGCCATCACGAACATCAGGGAGTGCACGTGAAACAATCACGCTCATCGCATAATCGAGATAGGAGCGTTGCATTTCATCAATAATACTGATTGGTTCAATACCGGTTAGCACATCACGTTCTGGGTGTGGAGTAAGATCGGTCACAATTTCAAAACTTTCAAAAAAGAATCATTTCATTTTATTTATATCGAAAAATACACCAAAATACTAATTTCTCCCCCATGACAAAAAAAGAAATTTAACAATATTTTTCAAGATGTTATTAATTTATGTTAAAAATTATCAATAATGATCAACAATTTCCACTTCGCTAAACTTCAAAAATCTGAAACAAACAAATCACAAAGTAATCATAATACTGCAATTAAAGACTCTTAAAAAGGTACGTCATCATCTAATTTATGTGAAAAGCTTTCTCCTAATTGATTATTATTTTGACCAAAAGTATTTCTCTGATTTGAGTTACTATCGGCAAAACCACCACTATAACTCCCCCCTTGACTTGCTCCTTGCTCCCCGCCCGCTGCTCCCCGGCCATCAAGCATTTGTAATTCGCCACGGTACTTTTGCAAAACAACCTCTGTTGTATAACGGTCATTTCCATTTTGATCTTGCCATTTTCGTGTCTGTAACTGCCCCTCAATATAAATTTTGCTGCCTTTTTTTAAATATTGCTCTGCAACTTTAACAAGGTTTTCATTAAAAATAACAATATTATGCCACTCAGTGCGTTCTTTTCGCTCATTTGTATTCCGATCACGCCAACTTTCTGAAGTAGCAATACGCAAATTTGCCACTTGATCACCAGAATTCAAACGGCGGATTTCAGGATCCGCACCAAGATTACCAATCAAAATAACTTTATTAAGGCTACCAGCCATCGCATAAACTCCAAAATTTTAATTCGTAAATACTCTGTTTTATAACAGTTATAACCATCTTGACCTTCAATTTACATGTCTGCAATTGACCTTCAATATGGATATTGCTATCCTTTCCAATATTGTATCCGTTTAATTATAACAAAAGATGATAAAAACGCATAGTTTATTCCACTACGAGAGAATAAAAAGCTGCTCATTTGTATTTTTCTTTTCACAAAACTTGTACCTTCTTTTGGCATTAAAGCAGTTAAACACATTGTAATTCTAAAAAAACAGTTTTATTCCATTTTAGGTGCTCAGTTTTTGTCACATATACCAAGGATAAAATATGACTTATCAAAAATATATCTCCATTCGTGGTGCACGTGAGCATAACCTTAAAAATATTGATCTCGATTTGCCTCGTGACAAACTCATTGTTATAACAGGACTTTCTGGATCAGGGAAATCATCCTTAGCTTTTGATACAATTTACGCTGAAGGACAACGCCGCTATGTCGAAAGCCTTTCAGCCTATGCACGCCAATTTTTGGAAGTCATGCAAAAACCCGATGTCGACCGCATAGATGGTCTCTCTCCAGCTATCTCCATTGAACAAAAAACAACCAGTCGTAATCCTCGTTCAACGGTAGGTACCGTTACTGAAATCCACGATTACATGCGTCTTCTCTTTGCACGTATTGGTATTCCTCATTCTCCTGCAACAGGACTTCCTATTGAAAGCCAGACAGTAAGCCAAATGGTGGATCAAATTATGTCCCTACCAAAAGGAACACGAATTTTTATTATGGCACCCTTTGTGCGAGGACGAAAGGGAGAATATAAAAAAGAGCTAATAGAACTTTTAAAAAGAGGATTTCAACGAGCTAAAGTTGATGGCGAATTTTATGAAATCTCTGACATTCCACCTCTTGATAAAAAGTATAAACATGACATAGATGTCGTGGTGGACCGCATTGTTTTACAAAAGGATATCACCTCTCGCTTGGCTGATAGTATAGAAACCTGTTTACAACTAGCAAATGGACTTGCCATAGCTGAAATGGCAGACCAACCTTTGACACAAAAAGACACGACAAAGGAATCTGCTTATAAATCAAAAAATGATACACACAAACGACTCATTTTTTCAGAAAAGTTTTCCTGCCCTATATCTGGTTTTTCTATTCCTGAAATTGAACCACGCCTTTTTTCGTTCAATAATCCTTTTGGGGCCTGTCCTCTCTGCGATGGATTGGGTATCAAAAAGGTAATGGATCCACTGAAAATTGTGCCAAATAAAAATCTTACCCTAAAGAATGGAGCCATTGCTCCTTGGGCTAAATCGGATTCACTTTATTATAGCCAAACCTTAGAAGCATTAGGAAAAGCTTACAGTTTCAAACTCACAGATCAATGGTGTGAGCTCTCTAATGAAGCACAACATGCTATTCTCTACGGTACAAAAAGAGATGAAATTTCTTTTATCTATAAAAATAATTCTGGTTCGCATAAAACGACTCAACCTTTTGAAGGAATCATCCCCAATATGGAGAGACGCTGGAAAGAAACCGATTCTGCTTGGTCTCGAGAAGAAATCGAACGTTATATGTCTTCTTCGCCTTGTCCAGCTTGTCACGGTTATCGTTTAAAACCAGAGGCACTTGCTGTAAAAATCCACGGAATGCATATAGGGCAAATATCAGATCTTTCTATTCTAAAGGCAGATGATTGGTTTGCCAATATTCATCAATATCTTACAGAAAAACAACGTAATATCGCCATACGTATTTTAAAAGAAATTCGCGAACGCTTAGCTTTTTTAAATCATGTAGGATTGGAATATCTTACCTTGTCTCGAAATTCAGGAACGCTTTCAGGTGGAGAAAGTCAACGCATTCGGTTAGCATCCCAAATTGGTTCTGGTCTTACAGGCGTTCTTTATATTTTAGATGAACCATCTATCGGTTTACACCAACGCGATAATGAACGCCTTTTGGAAATGCTGCACCATTTGCGCAATCTTGGTAATACAGTTATTGTCGTTGAACATGATGAAGATGCTATTCTCACAGCAGATCATGTTGTCGATATGGGCCCTGCCGCGGGCGTTCATGGTGGAGAAATCATAGCGCAAGGGACACCACAGGAAATTATAGAAAATTCAGCCTCTCTCACAGGCCAATACCTTTCAGGAAAAATGGCTATTAAAATACCTGCCGAACGACGCAAAATATCAAAAATGAAAACACTTAAAGTCATCGGCGCCAAAGGAAATAACCTCAAAAATATCAATGCGAATATCCCTCTTGGAACCTTCACATGCGTAACCGGTGTTTCTGGAGGAGGAAAATCAACATTTCTTATTGAAACGCTTTTCAAAGCAGCATCACATCATATCATGGGCACTCATCACAGCCCTGCCAGCTATGACAAAATTGAAGGTTTAGAATTTCTTGATAAAGTCATTGATATCAATCAGTCCCCCATTGGACGCACCCCACGCTCTAATCCCGCAACCTATACAGGCGCTTTTACACCGATTCGTGAATGGTTTGCAGATCTTCCAGAATCAAAAGCCCGTGGTTATAAAGCTGGGCGTTTTTCATTTAATGTTAAAGGAGGACGTTGCGAAGCATGTCAAGGTGATGGAGTCATAAAAATTGAAATGCACTTTTTACCTGATGTCTATGTTACTTGCGACGTCTGTAAAGGAAAACGCTATAATCGAGAAACACTAGAAATAAAATTCAAAGGACAGTCTATAGCCGATATTTTGGATATGACAATTGAAAAGGCAGAGGAATTTTTCCAAGCTATTCCCGCTATTCATAATAAAATGGAAACTCTCATTAAAGTAGGATTGGGTTACATAAAAGTAGGACAGCAAGCAACCACACTTTCTGGTGGGGAAGCACAACGTGTAAAACTTGCGAAAGAGCTTTCACGTAAAACAACGGGACGTACACTCTATATTTTGGATGAACCGACAACAGGTTTACATTTTCACGATATCTCAAAACTTCTTGAAGTACTGCATGAACTAGTCGAGCAAGGCAATACGGTTATAGTCATTGAACATAACCTTGATGTTATAAAGACAGCCGACTGGATTATTGATTTAGGACCAGAAGGTGGAGATCGCGGTGGGGAAATTGTTGCAATTGGACGCCCTGAAGACATCATTAAGGTTCCCGCTTCCTATACGGGAAAATTTCTAAAAGACGTTTTACTGCGCCCATCTCTCTATAATTCCAATTCTTAAAAACGCTTTCCATTGTAAAATACAGCATACTAACAAAGCCTGTACTTTTATTATTACCTGTAAACCAACACCTAATTCCAGTGGTGCAACATGTTTAAAGCAAATACTAAAACAATTTAGCGCTTTATAAGCTGTTTCAGTTTTCGTATTGCCCAATAGGAACGCACGCATAATTGAGTATTTATTCACGGAATATATTTGCGTTGCCAATTCACACATCTGTTTTAAAGAAATATTTCTCAACGCTCTCAAGCCCATTTCACGACGGCATCTATGAATGCTATAATAATAAATCCATTATTGTACACTACCTTTACATTTATGAAGGAGCATAATTGGTATCATCACACCCTTTTCCAATATTTGTCTCCCCTACTCCCTAATATTGTAAAATCTTTAGTTATCGAAAGCTTTCATAAAAAGCATTTTATTTCTTTTTTCAAATCTTTTTATTCACACACTCGTATTATTTATGATATACAAAGGTATCATTTTGATTGATTGACGATAAAAAGATCTGAAATAAAAAAATCTTACGTTATTTAGGTTTTTCATTCAATATCAAAAACGTCTAATTATCCTTATAAATCAACGTATTATCTAACAAAAAAGAAACAAAACTCTTTTATTATATTATTTTAATTCTTGTAAAAGAATTGTAAGATGTTTTCCAAAAAACAGTATTTGAATTTATTCTACAAAAGAAACTCTCCTAAAAGAGCATAGAGTGTCATTATTTTCGACTTTTTGTGTACAAAGTATCTATTGGACATCTTACAGTTGTCAATATAATGTGATGCAGTCTAAAAAGACAAAATAACGTTGGAGATAATTTCAGCATGAAAAAAATTGAAGCCATTATAAAACCTTTCAAACTTGATGAAGTGAAAGAAGCGCTTCAAAAAATTGGATTACATGGTATTACAGTAACAGAAGCGAAAGGTTTTGGTCGTCAAAGGGAACATACAGAACTTTATCGTGGTACGGAATATGTTGTTGACTTTCTACCTAAAGTAAAGATTGAAATTGTTGTGTCCGATGAAAAACTGAAACAAACTGTTGATGCAATACGTAAAGCAGCTCAAACCAAACATATAGGAGATGGAAAGATATTTGTCTTTTCCATTGATGATGCCATTCGTATAGGCACGGACGAAATCGGTATCGATGCCCTTTAATAAATAACAAGAAAATTCACTTTTTTATCCACCTCAACGCCATATTAAGGAAATTGAATATGACAACCGCATCAGATATTATCAAACAAATTACAGACAACGAAATCCGTTTTGTTGATTTACGTTTTACTGATCCACGAGGAAAATTGCATCACATTACAATGGATATCGCAGAGATCAGCGAGGATACTTTTAGTGATGGTGTTATGTTTGATGGTTCTTCAATTACTGGTTGGAAAACAATTAATGAATCTGACATGGTTTTAATGCCAGATCCAGAAACAGCACATATTGATCCTTTTTTTGCTCAATCTACTTTGGTCATATTTTGTAATGTACTTGATCCTGTCTCTGGTGAGTTTTATCGTAGAGATCCTCGTTCTATCGCCAAAAGGGCTGAGGTTTATATGAAATCTTTAGGCATTGGAGATACAATCAATGTAGGTCCAGAAGCAGAGTTTTTTATCTTTGATGATGTACGCTATAAAACGGACCCTTACAACACAGGGTTTAAACTCGATTCAAGTGAACTTCCTTCCAATGATGATACAGAATATGAAACAGGCAATCTAGGACATCGCCCACGAATAAAGGGAGGCTACCTTCCTGTTCCGCCGATTGATTCCTGCCAAGATATGCGTTCTGAAATGCTCACAGCACTCAAAGATATGGGCGTAAAGGTCGAAAAACACCATCACGAAGTAGCAGCAGGCCAACATGAATTGGGTATTCGTTTTGATACACTCGTTCGCGAAGCTGACAAGATGCAAATTTTTAAATATGTTGTACATCAAATAGCAAACAGTTATGGAAAAACAGCAACCTTCATGCCAAAACCAGTTTTTGGTGATAACGGCTCTGGAATGCATGTCCACATCTCCATTTGGAAAAATGGCAAACCCATTTTTGCAGGAAATGAATATGCCGGACTATCAGAAACCTGTTTATTTTTTATCGGTGGTATTATTAAGCACGCAAAAGCAATCAATGCTTTTACCAACCCATCCACAAACTCCTATAAACGTTTGGTTCCTGGTTATGAAGCTCCTGTTCTTCTTGCCTATTCAGCACGTAATCGTTCTGCATCTTGCCGTATTCCAATGAGCTCCTCACCAAATTCAAAACGCGTAGAAGTTCGTTTTCCAGACCCAACAGCAAATCCCTATTTGGCATTTGCAGCCCTTTTAATGGCTGGTCTTGATGGCATCAAAAACAAAATTCATCCCGGACATGCTATGGATAAAGATCTTTATGATCTTCCCTTAAAAGAACTCAAAGAAATCCCTACCGTTTCAGGAAGTCTGCGTGAAGCGCTTGAAGCACTTGACAAAGATCGTGGCTTTCTTAAAGCTGGCGACGTTTTTGATGATGATCAGATTAATTCCTTCATTCAAGTAAAGATGCAAGAAGTCTTGCGCTACGAAACAACACCCCATCCTGTTGAATTTGATATGTACTACTCTGTTTAAACAATCAATACGCATTCTTTTGATTTTAAAAATGGAGGCAAAAACCTCCATTTTTGTGGATATTCTTCTCATACAAAAGCGCAAGAGGCTTTTTGCTCATCCGCTTTTCCTTTATAATGCGTTGAATCTCTTCAAATGAACTAACAAGGTTTCTAATGCCGCGAATTTGTTTTCTCGTTCTCATTCTTTTATGCATTGTCTTTATCAGATCAACAACTCAAGCACATACAATAACCAACCACAAACTCACAGCCCTTGAAAAAGCAACATCTGCTTATAGTAAAGCACTTAAAAATGCCGATGCAAATGTCATCTTAAATGCTATTCCTCCCCAAATCATCAACCGCTTAACTGCCAAAAAAAATCTTAATCAATCACAATTTCGACAAATCATGAAAAGCCAAATAGAACGATTGGCAGAAAGTTACAAGATTGAAACAATCAACATTGACCAAAAACAAAAACGTGAAGGTACACTTGATAATGGGACCCCTTATTTTGTTATCCCCGTAGAACTTGTAACCACAACAAATGCTGGAAAAAAATGCTCTATTCAAACTGAAATTATTGCCCTACTTCACGATAACCAATGGTACTTTATCCGTGGTAATGACGAAGCACTCTTAAATATAACCAATGAACTATTTCCTGGACTTGAAAAAGTAAAAATCAATCCTCAAAAAATCACAAAAATACTCTGAGCGAAAAGAATGCACGTAAATAAAAGATTTACCCCTATAAACAAGTTGTAACAATTGTAGCCGCAGCCTTAAATTCAACTTTTTTATGAGCACGACGCACCATTGTTTCTTTATCTATTCCCCATTGTTCCATCATCCAATCTTCATCTAAATGGGCAATAGACCAAGCATGATCAGCATCAATGTTTCCCGCAGCAACAGCAAGAGCAATGAGAGCAGATCCCGTTAAGGTTGTCATCATATGAAGTGCAGCAAGCATATAAGGAGACTCAACGCTACGTAAATAATGACTCACAGCTTGAAGTGCTTCTGGTGATTGTTCCACATGCATCAGCCCTTCTGTCAAATAAAACCTTGAACCCAGTTTTTTTTCTGCCCAATCTAATAAAGGATCCCATTGTTCAGATTGTTTTTGCACCAGCTCTTTAGGCGTCTGTGCACGATAAAAGATCATATCACACGCAACGAAACGCAATAAATCTTCAAAAACAACCTGCATATCATCAGCGATACCATCAATAACAGTATTAACCAAACGCGTCATCGGCATTTTTGCAGGATCAACAACGTGCTTTTGGCTCTCAAATTCCTGAGCAACGTATTCAGCAAACACTTCTGTTGGCACATGAAAATGACGCCTGGCGGGCGTTTTAACGCGACGTTCATCTAATAAGATAGTAAAGCTCCCTTCCTCACAAGCAATCTTCACTTGTCTATAAAATCGTTTTAGTAGCGGCTGACATGAAAGATTTTGAATCTTTTGAACAGAACTTTTTTTATTCTTATTCAATGGCATATCAAAATGATCCAAAATCTCACGCATATTTGTTTACCTCTGATCTTTTCAAGAAAGCGACTGTTTTATCCAAGCTTTATACACTTTAATAAGATTTAATCCGACCTTCCCATGCTTCAAAGAAGAAGAAAGATCTTAGCGCCCCCACTCTGATTTAAAAGTTATATTTCATATCTATTTCACAAATAAGACACGATCTTGTTCATATATTCAATACAGCTATTAGAACAATTTTTTTAAAGGATTTATCCTTATAAGAACTGAAGATGTTGAATTTGATGGTAAGAGTGTTCACGCTTTACCACTTTTCTCATTATCCACCTGCAATAATGCAATTGATACGAACAGCTTCAAAAACGCTTTTTATAAAATTTTAAAGCATAAAAGTGTGCATCACCCACGAAACGATAGAGCTGTATATTTTACATATCCCCTCCTTTGCTTAACAGCAAAAGCTTTTAATCAACAATCAATACCCTCCCCTGCCTTTCATGATGATATCAGCAACCTCAAACGACAGTACTTGACAGGATAATAATGCTACCTATTTTAAAAAGCTGATGACGAATCCATCCCAAATATTTATAACCAAAATAACACAAATAGATTTATAGTCTCATTATCAATTTTTTTGAAGCATTTAAGCACCCCTATCAACCAGATAAAAAAATAAATCAACGTGATCCTTCCATACTTATTAAAACACATGATGCCATCATTAAAAGAAGCAATTAAAATTCTGCACCATCAATGATTTTAAACCCGACAATAAAACAAAACTTCAAAAATCACATTTATTATTTTTAAAAAGATTTATTAAAAATGATAGCGCAAACCACCAGAAAAATGAACTCCAGAAAAACCAGCCTTGGTTAACCTATGCTGATAGCTAAGATCACTGTGAAGTGTAACTTTAGAAGAAAACTGCGCATTGATCCCCAAACCTGTTTCTAAGGAAGAACCAAAAGCACCCAACTGGAAAACATCTTTAAAATGAACAAATTGTTTTTTACCAAAACGATTAGAAAGATGAATATTACCATAAAAACAAATGATACGATCTTTTTCAGATGCTAAAAATATTTTATTTAAACGCCCACCAATACGCACCAACCATTGACCTATTTTTTTCATCTCAACATCAAATCCATCAATATCACGAAACTTATCAAATTGAAGATATTGATAAATAAGCTGAAGTTGCGGATCAAAAATAAGATCTTCATATCCTATCATAAACACTTTACCAGCAGAAAACGAAACGTTCAAAGGATTTGCTTTTAATGTCGCCGTCTTACCCCAAGCATGGGTAAGCACATCCCCTTTAAACAAACCATATGATAAAAGACCATCTACATAAAAACCAGTGTTGTGTTTCACACTACCGTATGTCGTAAATGACCATTTATTAAACGTACTCTTTTGACTTTGTTCCACGTTACGAGGTTGTAAGGAAAGCTTTCCATAGGTTCCCATAACCCCAAAAGATGTCGTACTATATGCGCTCTCTATTGTTTTGAGCAAAATAGCTGTTTTTATAGCGTTATAATCAATATTACCATCGTACCCATATTTAAGTGTAGAAAGATCTGAGACATAACGATAATTCCCACCATAACCGTGGACAGACAAAGCAAAATTCCCTTCAACTTTTAATAGTTTGCGAGGAATAAACTGCGTAACCTGCAATTGCTTTTGTTGATTACTGATATCCATAAGTCCAATATGAAACAAAGCATTTGGTAACAAAAGATAGGTTGGAACTTGTGGAACAACCTCTCTGACCTTTAACGCAGAATGAGGGATAACAGACACTCCAAAAGCAGGCTGAATATACTTACTTTCAAGGCGAAAATCCCAAAAATCTCCATTTCCTTCAACCAATCTTTGAGAAATTTGTGCATTTCCAAGAGTAGAATCTGGACCATAAGCGTGAAGATAATATTGGTAAGGCAACCCCTCTAATGCAATATAAGCACGATTTAACTGAAAAGAATCTTCTGCTGCTTTTCCAGAAACCTGAATAAGTGAAATACTATGAGCATTTTCACCGGTTGCTATCTCTCCCTGATTTTCTGCAACAAATTGCACATAAACTGTCGTTTTCCCAGAAACATCACCATGTATCAAAAGTCGATCAGTCTTTTTATTATCGAGCAAACCATCACTATTGAGATATGTATTGAGATAAATATCAGCCCTTTCTTGCGCACTATAAACTTCTTTCTCTCCCTCCCCAATATAAAGTGTCTGATACTCCTGAAACATTGGAGTTTCAAAAGCAATAAAGCTATCAGAAATTTTTACAAATGAAATAAATGAACTTATGCGGTTTGCAACTTGCGAATCTATCTCTCTTCTTTTTGTCAAAAACCATTTTGATCCCCTTGTCAAATAAAGCTCAGCAATAGAATCATCGGCAACACGAGTCCCTCCTATCAATGAAGAAGAATCAGCCAAAATCGCTACAGTCCCTCCCTTTTCAGCTGTTAATAACAAGTCACCAAAAATTTTTGTACCTTCTGTTACTGCAATATAACTACGACTGTTATTACTATAAATAGCTGTTCCATCTGGAACCTCAAAAATTGTCCTTTTCAAAAAGACAAGCCCCTTTTCATACGCATCATTCCCCTCATCCATCTCAAAATACATACCATGTTTGTTACCTATTGCCTTAATTGTTGAATCTTCAATATTAACCCGCGAAATTAAAATATTTCCTTCCCTGCCGTTATTGGATGGTGTGTTAGAATCTTGTCCAACTGTTAAAACATGAACATCCGTAGAAATAATATTAGTATTTTTTAAATAAACAGAGCCCCGATGTTTTACATTGAGAACTGTATGTGCAATTTTTTTATTTGTATTTTCTTTATCTTCTGTTTTTTGATATTTCGAAGTAATGGTAACACCATCTAAAGTCGCACTCCCCCCTCTCCCCACATAAAGCGCAGCAGCATCATTCACATCAATAAATCCACTTTTCATCTGAATACCCGCATCAGCCCTAACGAAAAGAGCACTCTCTTGACCAATACCCAAACCTTTCACTTTAATTTTTGTATTCGTTAACGTAACAGATGCTCCCCGCTTCTCTGCATAAGCTGCAATCTGAGAAGCCTCTATTGTTCCACGATTAACTTCAATCATTCCACTATCAGCTTTAAGACCTATTGACACATTTTTAAAAGCTGAATCACTCAAAATAATTTTTCCCCCTCGTGATACAAAAACACCATAAATATCTTCTATACTCGCAGTAGCTTCAACCTCTACACGCATTGCCTGAATAACTGTATTTGGCTCCTGTACTACTATAGCAGAAGACAACATAAGAGAATTACCCTCCCCATTCTTTTCTTTAACAGGTGCCGTGAACTTATATACTTTATCACTAATTGTATGCTTTACACCATCACTGCATTTATAAGGCAATTTGTTTTCGTCACATAACAGTGATACAAATGAATGAGAATGCGCCTCAATATTTATATTGAACAAAAAAGAAAAACTAGCTGCTGTAAAAACGCACGAATACAAGTGATTGTTAAATACCTTGATTATCATTGTTTTTCAAAACTTTCCTTTTTTCAACAAAAACAAAAAATTCTAACAAAAATAAACACAATACGAATAAAAAATAAAGTTATTTTATTTTTTTCTGATAAATTACAGTATTTCTAATAATATGTTTTGTATTTTATGTAAAGAAAGAACAAAAAGTTTAAAAATACTATTTAGGATGACAATCTCTTTAAAGTGTGCATCTCAAAAACCGCTGAAAACTGTAATACAAAATGCCCAGAAACTAATCTCAAAAAACGCGAAAAAATGCAAATTTTTAAGAGATATAATATATGAAATTTATAACAGCATCATTTCTTCAACTACAACAAAAAAACAATAAATTGCACACTAATATATAGGCTAATGTACATAATTTTTATATTAAAAATACTAGATATCTAACAAAAAAATTTGAATAAATAAAAAAAATCTTCTAATACTCTATCATCAATGATTTTAATTAATAAAAGTAAGACCTTAGATCTTTTGATAAAATCTAAAATACAGTAAAACACTCATCATCTTGAAATTAAAAAACACCAAAATAAAATTTCATCAAAATCAGTTTTATGAAAGCTATCTGTTTATTATCATTAAAGCAGATATTTTAGCAAAGCTATTATTTGCCATTCTTTATATTGAATAAATTTCTCTAAATAACAACTAACTATCCTCTGCTATCATCATCTGACAACAACACTATTGCTAATCTCGTAGCTAATGAATATAACTATATTTGAGACAAAATAGCCGTTTTCTCTCTCCTCTCGTTTAATATTTTCATTCAATTATTGCTTTAAAAATGAACATTCTGCTGTTGATGATCACTTCTGCAAAGCTTTTTTTATTTACTGGCGTTTTTTATCATTCATCAAGACGTAACATCTGTTTCGTCGAATTGGTTACACCAAAAATATCATTATCTATAACCTGCTGATACCCTACTACCATTAAACTAGCTAAAAATGAATCACTTCGCTATACTAATGAAAAATAGATTCTCTTTGAATCTTGCAGTTTGTATCGATAAGCTGCTTTAGTTATTCATTCATAAATTGCTGCAAACTCACTTGAACGGGAATCCATATTGTCAGGAAAGTAGATTGGCTTCCTGCCACATTTTTACAGTATTTGTGAGATCGTAGATTTATTGACATTGGGCTTTGCTCATAATGCCAAGGTCGATAGGGAAGGTTTTCTAACACATCCAGCAGAGCTTAATAAAATTATAACACTCAATAATTTCAATATTTTTTCATTTCCCTCTCAATATTTACAATAGAAGAGCTTATAAGCTTTCTAGCATTTTTTCGCATGCAAAATGGCTAGTACATTAAAAAAAGAAATCCCATCCCCCCATGCGAGAAAAAGAACATGAGGATTATTGATTACAGAAACATCAATACCTAAGGTTGACATTCAGGTTGTTCTTTATGCTCTTCACAATGAGGACTATTCAAACGCCTCTCTACACTTCGCTGAGGAATAACTGCATCAGGCTGACAAATTGGAAGATTTTCATATTTCTCACACCACTTCACCCTTCCCAATTTATCTTGAAAGCCTGCTTGGATCATACATGCACTCCCTGCCTCCTCAGCATTGAATTTCTCATCAAGACTTGTTTCTGTATCAAGACGACCATCAAGATGCTGCATTCCGCATTCCAACAGAGCTTTTTTGATCTCAAGCTGATCTGCACCGGGCTTTTCCCATGCATCTACGGCTGTTCGAGAAGGCTGCTCTGGGTAACATCCAGCCATAACAAATAAGGTTATCCCGCTTAATAATTTTAAAATATGCTTCATTTTCCTATCCTTGAGTAATTTTTATATTACGAAACCATCTATAAATTATTTTACATGCTGTTTTTTTATTTCCAAAACAATGATGGACATTATCAACCTTTATTATTTTTATCTTTCCGAAAATTATGCCATTATTATTATATCAAAAATACGGTAAAATTATTACTAAAATCATATTCTATCAACGGTATGCTTATAATTATTATCAATATTCTGATTACAACCAAAATATATATTTTTATATTATTGTGCCTACAGTTGTAGTACCCATAAATAAATAGCATTGAAATGGTGAATTAAGTCCCCCCGCGCACAGGCATGAGAAACATGAAGGTAGCGATTGTTAATCATCACCAGCAAAAATTAAGGCTGGCATCCAGGTGCGGTTTTATATTTTTTACAAAACGAGCTGTTCAAACGCTTCTTGACACTTCGTTGTGGGATAACAGCACTAAGACGACAAACAAATGGAGAGGTTTTCATCTTTATTAAGTATAACACCAATATAGTCATCCCATTTGTAGTGGAATTTTTCTTGAATCATGCAAGCATCAATAGAAGCCCTGCATTAATGCTTAACTTTTTATTTTCTAGAAAGACATCATAAGGGGTTAGGATTCCACATTTTAACAGTGCTTTTCCTATCTCAGTAAAGTCTGCTCTAGGCTTCTACTAAGCACTCAAAACTCTTGGGGGAGGCTTGTCGATGTTACATCCAGCGATATTTAACAGAATGAGACCGCTTAATAATTTTAAGATTTGTTTCATTTATTTCCATAAATAACCTAAACCTAAATTATCTAAAATCGAATAAATTGGCATAATATGAGGCGTTCCATAGCGCCTTACACACGCATAACTCGCATGACCATAACGATTCTAGAATCATAGCCGCCTAGCGCTCTCCCTTCCTTTCGTATGAGAATTGCTGATGGAAATAATACATAGGGGAACTCCAAAGGTACCTTATAAAAAGTAGGTGGATTGTGACCAAATCCTATACCAAAGAGGTTAAGTAAATGATTTTTTAGGTAGTCATAATTTTTTTCGCCATCATTTACGACATATAATGCATTCTAATGGATTCGCTATCGATAGAGCCTTATCAGCCGTCTCCAAAAGATAGATATCTGTTTTCTTTGCTATATTGTGGATGCCACGCTTTTTAAAATCACGCAATCCTTTACCTACTGTTATGGCACCTCGGGCTATGTGCACTAACAATCCCTGCTTTATTGCCCTTTAGTCCGCCAATCAAACCATTGCCGATTTTGTGTTTCACATCCCCACGACCAAAACGTTTTGCTACATCTCTTACATCTTTTATGCTACCAAGAATGCCCACATTGATAGATCCTGTCACATCAACAAAAGGCTTTTCAGATATCTCTTGTGTCTTAGAGATATCGCAGCTTTCCGAAAGCGTGATATTATTTCCAGCATCAACGTTGACATTACGCCCTGCCGAAACATTTGTCGGCTTGCATGTTTACATCATGATCAGCAGTAATCTGCAGATCTCTGCGGACTTTGAAATAGGATTGAACGGAGGTATTTTCTACTGATCGCCGTTATCTTTCGCACTCACAACCCCAACACCAACAGAAGCACCGCTTGCTGCTCTTTTCAAACTGAAAGCCAAAGCCTGTGCACTCTTCCTGTGTAGTTGAACTATGATTATTATAACCCACAAACACATTGACATCATGCGCTGCCGGAAGGTTAATATCCTCCCCCCCTGCAAGATCAGAGTCTACTACGCTCACATCTTTTTTCTTGACTGTAATGTTGATATTACAGTCAACATTGAGAGAAGAGCCTTGATGTTCAAAACGCTCTTCATTTTCTGTCTTTAATTCACTCCCGTATATCGAAACAAAATTTTTGCATGAATCCACACCAAAACCTGTTTTATACGTCTGTGAATGGCTACAATGATGGTCTGTCATGCGAACAATCGTCACACTTTCTCCCATTACATTGATATCTTGACCAGAAATCAGATGAGAAGCAGTAATCGTAGCATCTCCTTATACATCCATATCAATTTTACCCGTTGCCTCAAGGATAGAGGAAATCGTTGTGGTGTGCGTTTCAGAACTATGGGAAGATTTCTCGTGTAAAAAGCCACTTTCCGATGATTGTTTTTGCTGGTCGTAGTGTTCTTGAGCGCTTTTTATAGTAATATTGAATAATTTTGCACCAAAATACAGTTTCGGAGTGCATTTTGTCCCTCCTCCACTTGTGATAAAAATTACTCCCGTATCAATATTATAAAAAATAAGTTTGATCCTTGCTCTTTTGATCGCAAGAATAACAAGAATCGTAAAACTGCCACATGTTCATTATTCTCTTTAATTTACTCTTCTATTAAATTTTATTGTGATATCTTGCTGCTCTTTATTGAAGTTTTTGCAAATACAATGATACAATGCCTCCAATGACTTTATTATCCACTATTTTCTACCAACGCCAATCCTCTTTAAGAAAGAAATAATAGAAATGAAAAAACTTTAACCCTTTACCCCATAACAACCCAAATATCCTTTTAAAGGACACAGAGGACTCCAACCCTTCTTTTCAAGAAAAGACATAAAGATTTTATCTGTGCTTCTAAAAGCGATAGTCGTTTCTTAAACAACAAAATTTAAACAACCAATTTTTTAAAGAGCTTGTAAAACAATAAAAACAATTCTTGCGATAACTTCTTTTGTGTAACAGAACTCCATTAATACGTTTAGAAAAAGATATCTGCCTATAATCTTGTATCTAGTAAAATCTATTTGCACTGTTAGGCATTTTAACATGAAAGCCTTATATTTATATGATTTGGCCGTTACTATAAGCAATGGCTCACAAAAACTTCCAAAGCAAAATAATAACGAGCAGATTTTTTCAATCTAGATTGTTCTAATTTTTAGAGAATAACAATAAAACACCTGTTTTCCTGATAACATCAGCTATTTATTTTGAGTTTTATCTCTATTCACATTTTATTACATTTTCTTTTGTTTAAAATTATAAAGTTTAAATGCATAGAAACAAATAACAAGCCAAGCAATCCAACTAAAACCTATAATTAAAAGCGGTCGTGTTTCATCAAAATACCATAAGAGAATAAAAATAAAAACCATAAATAAAATAGAAAAAATTGATCCTATTGGCCAAAATGGAATTGGAAATTTTAAACTATTCTGTTCTTCTTTAGGCATCTTAATCCGCATAAAAATTTGTGAAAGTAGAATCATCATCCAAACAAAAACTGTCGCAAATGTTGCCATTGCAGCAATAAGAAAAAAAAGCTTTTCATGGTAAAAATAATTAAGGACAGCACCAAGAAGAAAAATACCGAAGATCATCAAAATAACAAAAATTGGTATACCATTTTTTGATAAATATTGAAACTTCTTTAAAGCATAACCTTCCTGCGATAAACCATGTATCATACGACAAGCACCATACATTCCACTATTCATTGCAGAAACAGCCGCTGTAACAACAACAATATTTAAGATATTTGCTGCATATGAAATCCCAAGATTTTCAAAAATGGATACAAAAGGGCTATCCATAAGACCAATCTCATCCCAAGGATAAAGTGACATTAAAATAGCCAACGTCATGACATAAAAAAGCAAAATACGAACTGGAGTAGAATTAATTGCCTTTGAAATTGTTTGATAAGGGTTTTGAACTTCCATAACTGCCATTCCAATGATTTCTATACCACCAAAAGCAAACACAACAACACTAAAGCAAGCTAAAAAACCAAACCAACCATTAGGAAAAATACCACCATTCTTCCATAAATTATGAACAGTAACAGTAGAAGAAACTGCACTTTCATTCCAACCACAAAAAATAATTACTATTCCTAAAATAATCATTGCAATGATAGCAATAACTTTAATAGAAGACAGCCAAAACTCTAGTTCACCATATACTTCTACGGCAGCTAAATTAATACCCGTGATAATTAACGTAATACTAAATGCCCATACCCAAGGAGCAACATCAGGATACCAAAAACCCATATAAGTCGCAAAAGCTGTAATATCAGCCAAACCAACAAGAATCATTTCAAATACATATGTCCATCCCGTTAAAAAACCTGCTAATGGCGATATGTAATTTGCCGCATAACGTGCAAAAGAACCAGGCAATGGATTATGAATAATCATCTCTCCTAAAGCCCGCATAACCATAAAAATAGCCAAACCAGCAATACAATAAGCAATCAAAACACTTGGACCCGCAAGCTTAATTGCCTGTGCAGACCCATAAAAAAGACCTGTTCCAATAGCAGAGCCAAGAGCTAAAAAAATAACTTGGCGCTTACTCATACCTCGTTTCAATTCATTTCGTGCCATTACTTTCCTTCTTTATTGAAATGTTGATGAAAATCCACACCACAATAACAGCTTTATGATAAATAAAGCCTCATGTTTCTCTTTCGAAGATATACTTTAAAAGCATTAAACAATAACCTTCCAAATGCTCTATCCTAGGCAATTAAAATACTTTTATTGCGAATGATTCAGCTTTTTATAGGCTAAGTTTTGTATCATTTTATTGAAATTACGTGATAATAAAATTTTTTATAATTGCCATTTAACTCATTTTTATATTTTCTATTTTTCTGCAAAAAATTTGGGGTTGAATGCAAAATAATATAAACATTTTTATTCATAAGGATAATTTATTGTTTTATATATTGAATTGCCCCCTCAATATCATAAGATTCTCTCTTTTCCAAACCTGTTCATATTGAAGTAATCAAAACTTTTCGTTTACACATTATAAGCGAGATTGATGTGTAAATAAAAAACACGTAAGGAAAGGAATAAAATGCCTTTTAATAAACTATCCCAAGTGCAAAAAACTGCCACACCTCAGGAAATGGATTGTCTGATAGTATCAACTCGTATCTTCGTAACATAAAAAATAATGATGCACTATTAATCTTATATTTTTCACGAGAGTTTTTAGATTATACCATTCACGGATGCAACCCTGAAATGTAAGCTTAAGTATTGAGGAAATATTTCCTTAAAACAAACCCGTGAATGCAAAAAATAACACTGTTTTACATGAGGGGCATATGCTTCTATTCATCATATGTATTTTTCAAAGCTATGAATAAAAACCTTAAATTGCTATCATCATATTCAAGAGAAACATGCATTAAACTTTCTATTAATACCGTATAAACCTTCTACACTTTTTAGCTTGTCATTTATCATAAACCGTATTCAACACCACATGCACTCATTTTTAAAACCAATTGATATAGCTTAATCAATGATAAAGTGAAACTCGCCATTCCTCAAAGGCGTAAGAAATTTTAGCCCCAGCCCATCTTTTAAAAACTCCAGCCGCTTTAAATACAAGCTTTCCAAGCAAAAGAGCAACTGCGGCAAATATCATCTTTTCAACCTTTGGTACAACAAGAGAGCGACTATTTTTTCCACTTCTTTGACCTGAAACACTCATGATAACTCCCCTTGTTAGCTGAACAAAAATATCTTTCTCCTGTGCCCATATAGCAATAAAACCCTCCTGTTGAGATCTTCCTCTCCAAAAATTCGCATGAACCTCCACAATTTGCGTAAAACAAACAACGATTGTCATCAAAATACATAGTAGACGATTTTTAGACATTTATTTTCCCTTTTTCGTGATTTAAAAATACAAAAATTATAAACCATCTTTTAAAAAGAGAAATACTCAATAAAAATATTAACTTTAGTGAGTAATAATAAATATAAAACGCTCATTCACAAACTTATCTAACTTAGATTATATCATAAGATAAGCATCTTAAAGAGATAAATTTAAATAAACACAATACATAACAGCCGATAAATGTAAAAATACTTATTAATTATTATAAAGATATATTCATTATCTCTCCAATTTTTTTATAAAGACCCCTCATAATTAGGTCTCTCCTTCTCTTTTAAACTCAAAAATAAATATTATTTAGGTTCTAATGAAGGAAAAATTGTTTCTGGTAAAACAGATAATAAGTGCCCTTCACGCACAAGTATATGTGCTTGATGAATATCTGAAGCCATATAGCGATCTTCCTTAAGAGAAGCAACATTTTTGCGTAAACATTCAATAACAGATTGCAAAAAAGTACTTGTTTTTAAAGGTGTACGATATTCAATTCCTTGTGCTGCAACAAGCGTTTCAATGCCAATAAGTGTAAAAAGATTTTCGCTCATTACCAATAACCGACGAGCTCCATGGCAAGCCATTGAAACATGATCTTCTTGATTAGCTGAAGTCGGTGTTGAATCAACGGAAGCAGGATAGGCCATTTGTTTATTTTCAGACATTAAAGCTGCTGCTGTTACTTCAGCAATCATAAAACCTGAATTAAGACCCGCATTATGAGCTAAAAAAGCTGGAAGTCCATAAGAAACTGCTGGATCAACCATCAAAGCAACACGACGTTGAGAAATAGATCCTATTTCACATAAAGCAAGAGCAATCTGATCAGCAGCAAACGCTACAGGTTCAGCATGAAAATTCCCACCTGATACAACTTCACCATTCCTTAAAATCAATGGATTATCTGTAACAGCATTTGCTTCAATAATCAGTGTTTTTGCTGCTGCTAGCAAAATATCAAAACATGCCCCCATGACCTGTGGCTGGCAACGTATACAATAAGGATCTTGTACACGCTCATCACCACGTAAATGTGCTGCACGAATTTCTGAATCCTCTACAAGCTTTTCTAATGTTTTCGATACAGCAATCTGCCCATAATGTCCTCGTAAAATATGGATATCAGGATGGAATGGCGCTGTTGATCCCATGATGGCATCTGTCGTCAAAGCCCCTGCCAACAATCCACCACACAATGCCCGATAACCTCGAAAAAGACCGGCAAGTGCAAGGGCTGTTGATGTTTGAGTCCCATTAATAAGAGCTAGACCTTCCTTTGCTTCTAAAATAATAGGGGACAATCCCGCTTTCTCTAATGCAACCGCTCCATTCATACGAATATTTTGAAAAAATGCTTCTCCTTCTCCCATCATAACAGCCGCCATGTGAGCAAGTGGAGCTAGATCACCTGAAGCACCAACAGACCCTTTTTCAGGGATGACAGGAATGACGCCCTTTGCAAGCATATTTTCCAGCAAATTTACCAATTCTAGACGAACTCCTGAAGCTCCTCTTCCTAAAGAGATAAGCTTTAAGCTCATTATCAAACGCACAATATTTTCAGCTAAAGGCTCTCCTACCCCACAACAATGGGACAAAATAAGATTTCTCTGTAAAACAGCGACATCGTCCGCATCAATTTTAATGGAAGCCAACTTCCCAAAACCAGTATTAATACCGTACACAGGCTCACTTCCAGCAGCAATTTCAGCAATGCGCTGAGCCCCTTTCTCGATAGCTAAATACGTGTCATTATGAAGTTTACTCACTTCACCATTAAAATAAATAGCTTCAAGTTCACTAAGCGTCACCTCGCTCGGTTTTAGTATAATAGTCATAATTTACTTTCTTTTTTAATCAAAGTATAATGTTTAGCATTATTGATCCTTCTGTAAAACAAAAAAACTATAAGGACTCTTTAAAACGAGAATGCTTTCTTAAAGGCATTCCTTACAATAGAGTCATTATCCAAAAGTAGAATAGTTAACGATAAATGAAAATGAAATATTGACAAGCACAACCAAGATCATGGATTTCAAAAATAGATAACGCATTAATTTATAATCATAATCTAGCATTATTCATATTAAATGTAGAGAGTCGAATATCTTAAGATTCCCTCATTCCAAATCTGTGTATGTTGAATCAATCAAAACTATTCCCTTGCACGTCATAAGCGAGATTGGCGTATGGATAAAACTGTACAAAAAAAGACTAAAAACTCCTCTTATGCACCGTCTCAAGTGTCAAGGGCTGTAGCACAACATTGGGAGATAGCAAAGTGTTTGATGGTGTAGGCTTATTCTTTTATGAAGCGTAAAGATGGAAGACTCAATGGATTTATCATTAAGCTATTCCCGCTAACCTTATAAAAAACTTAAATAGATAGCTGCCACAATCTATCATGATTGCGAAAATTAAACTCTATAGAAAATTAAAAACTTATTCAACACACCATAACGGAGAAGAAATTGAGCTTATTTGTCACTTCTAAAATTGTATTTAAAGCGCCAGATTGAAACCTGAAAAGCACATCTTCAATAAAACCGCACAAAACTCAGACTAACCCGTTATTTAAAATAGAAAATAAAAGAAGTTTTTTATATCAAAAAATTTAATTAACATATTGTTTTTATATTATCTTTAAAAAAGAGAAATGCTTCATATAACATATTTATATTTTACTTTTTTGTTATATTGAATCTGAATTTAGAGATAAGTTCAAAATTAGTTGTTTTTAAAGGTTTTTCAAGCCATTACACTTTTTACCACAAATTTCTGATTATGATAATTTTTGTACTTTTTCAGTTATTTTTGTCAAAATTTATTTAAAAAACTATCATTAATAATAAAAAACAAAGAATTATAACGTATTTCTATTCAATCTACCTCTTCCGATTTTATAAAATAATCCGTTTTTAAACTACAGTAAAGAAAGCGCTTCGATGCTATAATGAAGTTCATAAATTTTCTATTTAAAACTCTCTCATATTAAATGAACAATGAAAATCAGATGTAATAAGATGTCAATTTGAATGCTGAAGAAAAAACTGTCTCCCCCTCAAAATCTGCCTTAATAATGCGTTAATTTCCTGAATACCACCTACTCTGATGTGCTAAAAGAGCAAAAACAATCATCGATATCAGATTATCCTGCATACATATAGAGCTCACTTTGATACAAAAATTCCAAATTACCTAGCACTTCATATCTCTTTATTAATGCAACCAATTGCCGCAAATATTCTTCCCCATAGCAAGCGATAGCGCGTTGCGCTTGCGTTGAAGAGCGGCTCATTTCAATAAAAGCTTCAGATGGGATCATCAGCGTCCAATTGTGCGTATGAAAAAAATCTTTTCTAGATCTACCCCAAAGCCATCACTCATTTCCTGTAAAAAATCAAAATTACGATAATAACAGAAATAGTTCGGACTCATTTTCTCTAACAATGTCTTATAAGCCTCTAGAAATTCGCTATACTTGAAATCGCGATTATTTTGAATAACAGCCATGACACCATTGACTCGAAGTTGATCTGAAACAGAACAAAGCAACTTAGGACGATCCCTCCACTGAAACGCTTGCGCTGCAATGACACGATCGACCTCACCGATTTGAGGCAATAAGTCTTCGACACGGACATGATACCACTGCACCGTAAAAAATTTTCTTCGCCCCCTTCTTAATCATATCTGCCGATACATCGATAGCATGATATTGGTGCTCATTTCCTAAAATTTAACAATTCCCTCTAATGCGATACCTGTCCCAGCTCACACATCCACAATGGACAAATGCTTTTTGTTCTTAAGAGGACGATAACAATCATAATCATTAGCCAATCCATCAAACTTTTCACTTTGCCGTTGAACACTTTTATCACAGGATTTTCCCTCCTTCACAATTACTACCATACATAATTAAAAAGCTCTTTTTAGTCCTATGTATTAAGCATAATTTCTAAAGGAGGAAAAATAAGAACTGCCCTTACCTTCTATCTTTCCATAAGATTGATGCTTACATTTTTTCCTTTTCCAATTGTTATCTGCATGTTATGAAACACAAAAATACTACGAAAATAATATAATTTTCTGTAATAATAAGTGATATGAATATTATTGATCTTTTATAAGATGGCATCTATAGTATCATTATTATTTTAATATCAACAAGTCACTTAAGCGTGCCTAAAACGCATAGAGATATCAATTTATTGATAAATATGCCTGTTTATAAAATTCAAAATACTTTCCACCAAGAAGATAAACCCTATATAATACATAAAATACCTGTGGAGACATCTTTATGTTAAATGTACAAACTTTTTCAATGTTTAAAATATTAAAACAATTTCCAATCGTGATTTTTTTGGCATGGTTAGTGCCATTTTTAAGTGGGTGCGGATTTAATACGATACCAACAAATGAAGAAAAAGCACATGCAGCATGGAGTGAAGTGCTCAATCAATATCAACGTCGTACAGATCTCATCCCCAATCTTGTAGAAACAGTTAAAGCTTACGCAGCTCATGAACAAAGCGTTTTCACAAATGTAATTGAAGCACGTGCCAAAGCAACGCAAGTCAACATTAATGCAGATATGTTGAATAATCCGGAAGTTATGCAGCAATATCTCAAAAATCAAGCAAACTTATCAAGTGCACTTTCGCGGCTTATGGCTGTTGTCGAAAACTATCCAGATCTTAAAGCAAACCAGAACTTTCTTGCTCTTCAATCACAATTAGAAGGAACAGAAAACCGTATTTCCGTTGCACGCCGCGATTATATTGAAACAGTCCGTGCCTACAATACTGCACTCAAAACAATGCCGACGATGATTTGGGCAAAATTATGGTTTCGTGATGCTAAGCCTATGCCTACTTTTACCATCGATACTGATAGCCAACAAACACCAAAGGTTAATTTTAATTAATGAAACTATTTCAACACTCTATACAACGTCGTACTTTTCTACGTTTATGGATTCCTTTGAGTATTCTATATTTGATCATTGCATTGGGGAATGTCACTTACGCATACACTAAATTTCCTCCCTTAACTGGCTATATCAACGATATGGCTCATTTACTTGATCATGCAACACAAAGAAATTTAACGGAAAAGCTAGCTACACTCGAAGAGAAAACAGGAGATCAAATTGTTCTTGTGACGCTCCCTACTCTTTCGGGCAATGATATAGAAACATACAGCAATTCTCTTTTTCGTACATGGAGATTAGGTCAAAAACAAATCAATAACGGCATACTAATCGTCATTGCACCAAATGAACGCAAAGCACGTATTGAAGTAGGCTACGGTCTAGAAGGAGAACTAACAGATGCCATTTCCTCTGTCATTATTAATAGCTTCATGATTCCTAATTTTCGTGAAGGAGATTATCAAAAAGGAATTGTCGAATCCGTTCATGCAATTATCAAAGTGATCACACAAAGTGATGCTGATTTTTCTTTTCGAATCAATCAAAAAGCTAAAGCTGTTGAAGAACAACGTAAACAAGCTGAAAAAGAAGAAATGATTATAAATACAATCATGTTTCTCATTCTCTTTATAGTCGTTGGTTTGCCCATTCTTGCTATGATTTTTGGTAAAAAAATAGGTCCACGAAAGTATCTTTGGATGGGTATTGTCTTCACTCCTTGGTTTTTAAATTTAAATGTGAGCGGTAGAGGTTCTGGTGGAATCTTTGGTGGACATTCAGGGGGAGGAGGATTCAGAGGTGGTGGTGGATCATCAGGTGGTGGCGGAGCAACAGGAAGATGGTAAAAAGAATATAACAATTTTTTTAATAAAATTCATTGCACTTCTTATGAACTATCTCTTAATCTTATTCTTTTTTATTTTTCTGATTATAATACAAACTCAAACATCAGGATCAATATTACCCATGACATTTGAATTGAAACATAAGGATCGTAATCACTTATCACATCATTTTAATGCAGTTTTAGGAAGTCCACCCGTTGAATGGAAGATAAGTGATCATCTAGTTGAGTATCCTGAAGCTCTGCGTTATATGCAAGAACGTGTAGAAAAAATTCTTGCAAAAACCGCGCATGAACAAGTTTGGCTTCTTGAACACCCTTCCCTTTACACAGCGGGGACGAGTGCAAATAAAAAAGATCTTTTGGCGCCTGATTTATTCCCTGTTTATGAAGCAGGACGTGGAGGTGAATTTACATATCACGGTCCAGGACAGCGCATTGCTTATATTATGCTTGATCTTAAACGCCGAAAACAAGACATTCGTGCTTTCATTAGTGCATTAGAAGAATGGATCATACAGATGCTTGCAAACTTTAATATTAAAGGCGAACGCAGAGAAGATCGCGTTGGTGTCTGGGTTCAACAGTCTCATTGCCCATCAAAAAAAAATGATCTTTCTTCCGAAGATAAAATTGCAGCTATTGGCATTCGAGTGCGCAAATGGATAAGTTTTCATGGAGTTTCTATCAATGTTAATCCTAATTTAGCCCATTATTCAGGAATTGTTCCTTGTGGAATTACAAACCACGGTGTAACAAGCTTTCTTGATCTAGGTTGCCCTGTAACAATGCATGATATTGATATTGCTCTCAAACACGCTTTTGAACAAATTTTTGGTCCAACAATTGATGTTTCCTAAGTGCATTGATTTTTAAATAAAAAACAGGCATAAAATTATTTTAATAAATATTTTATTTTATGAGGTAGATAGTTAAACGCTATGAGCGATAACAAAAAGGATCTTTTTAGTGTTTTAGATAAAGCCCAATCTCGGGTAAATACAAAAGAAAACACTCTGCAGTCTCCAATGAAATCAAAAGCGATGATTTCAAAAAAAAGTGCAAAAGATACGCAAGAAGATGACTATAATGCCCTCTCTATTCGAGTGCTTGAGGGTTTAGAGCCCGTACGTTTACGCCCTGGAATGTATATTGGCGGAACAGACAGTAAAGCGCTTCATCATTTATTTGCCGAAATTATTGATAACGCGATGGATGAAGCTGTTGCGGGTTATGCAGATTCCATTGAGGTCTCATTAGATAGGAAGGGTTATATAACCGTTACAGATAATGGACGCGGTATTCCTGTCGAAAATCATCCTCAAATGCCTGAGAAATCTACTCTTGAAGTTATTATGACACAACTCCACTCAGGGGGAAAATTTGATGGAAAGGCTTATCAAACTGCAGGTGGACTTCATGGAGTAGGAATTTCTGTCGTCAATGCTCTTTCTGATGATATGGAAGTTGAAGTTGCACGAGAACGAAAACTTTACCGCCAACGTTTCTCACGCGGTATTCCTCAATCTGGATTGGAAGATCTGGGAGATGTTTATAATCGTCGTGGTACGCGCGTTCATTTTCATCCTGATCGTGAAATTTTTGGTGAAAAAGCAGCTTTTGATCCAGAAAAAATCTATAAGATGACATGCTCAAAAGCTTATCTTTTTGGTGGCGTAAAAATTCGCTGGACTTGTGATCCCGTTATACTTGAAGGCGCAAAAAATATTCCTGAAAAAGCTGTTTTTCATTTCCCCAATGGACTTGAAGACTATTTACTCTCATCACTAAAAGATGAATATCGAGTAACGTCAGAAATTTTTTCTGGCAAAACACAACAAAATAATAGCCATGGCTCCGTTGAATGGGCTATCGCTTGGCATGGTGGTGATTCTTGTGTGCAATCTTACTGCAATACGATTCCTACAGGAGAAGGCGGAACACACGAAATAGGATTACGTCAAGCTCTTTTGCGTGGATTGAAATCCTACGCTGAGTTAATAGGAAACAAGCGCGCAGCAATTATTACGTCTGACGATATTATGATTTCAACAGCCGCGATACTTTCAGTCTTTATCAGTAACCCTGAATTTGTTGGACAAACAAAAGATCGATTAGCAACCATTGAAGCACAGCGTATCGTTGAGAATGCAATCCGTGATCCTTTTGATCATTGGTTAGCAAATTCCCCGCAAGAAGCAACAAAACTTCTTGATTGGGTTATTGAACGTGCTGAAGAACGTGTTAGACGACGCCAAGATAGAGAAATAAGTCGAAAAACTGCTGTCCGTAAATTACGTCTGCCCGGTAAACTTGCAGATTGTAGCCAGAACCATGCGGTGGGTGCTGAACTATTCATTGTTGAAGGGGATTCAGCAGGAGGATCTGCTAAACAAGCAAGAAATAGAGCAAACCAAGCAATTTTACCTCTTCGTGGTAAAATCTTAAATGTCGCCAGTGCTGCACATGAAAAAATGAACTCAAGCCAAACAATTAGCGATCTTATCCTTGCTCTTGGGTGTGGTACACGCTCCAAGTATCGTGAAAAAGATCTCAGATATGAACGTATTATCATCATGACAGATGCTGATGTTGATGGTGCTCATATTGCATCACTGCTCATTACCTTCTTCTTTCAAGAAATGCCCGACCTTATTCATCAGGGACATTTATATCTCGCCGTCCCTCCCCTTTATAGAATATCGCAAGGAGGAAAAGTTGCTTATGCACGCGATGACATCCATAAAGATGAATTGCTCAAAACTGAATTTACTGGAAAAGCTAAAATCGAAATCGGGCGTTTTAAAGGGCTGGGTGAAATGCGCGCGGAACAACTTAAAGAAACGACTATGCATCCTCAAAAACGTACATTGCTTCGTGTTTCTATTGATGCCGTGGAAATGCAAGAAACGAAAAAGACTGTAGAAAGCCTCATGGGAACAAAACCAGAAGCACGATTTCGTTTCATACAAGAAAATTCTACTTTTGCTTCTAATCTAGACATCTAATGTAAAAAATATCCCTTTCAAACAATTGCGGCTGCGTCAATCACGCGCAGTTGCGGATTGGTCGTTCCATTCCAATAATTCAAACTAAGATGACCAGCTAAATGAATCATTTCACCAATATTTTCAAAAAGAAAATCACCAAGTGATGTCCCTACAGCACGAAAAGCTATTCCTTGCAGTTTTTTTCCTTCAACATTAGATACAATGAGGCGAAGATGTCCTTTACCAACTTCAGATAGATTCACCAATCGATGAGAGGGAAGAACAAAAATAGGTGTTGCGTTCCCTGTCCCAAATGGCCCTGCTTTTTCAAGCAACTCAAACAGCGCTTCATTAACACCAGAAGCAGAAAGAGAGCCATCTATACTAAGAGATTTTTTTGCACGCAACTGTGAAACCATTAAAGAAACTTTTTCTTCTAGCCATTTCCGAAAGATTTCAATTTTCGTTGATTGAATTGTAATTCCTGCTGCCATACTATGTCCCCCTCCTTTTTCTAATAAATTTAATGTAACAGCTTCACGAACGAGTGCTCCTAAATCTATACCATTAATTGAGCGTCCCGACCCTACGCCATTTCCATCTTCTTTCAAAGCAATAGCAAAAACAGGACAAAAAAAACGCTCTTTGAGACGAGAAGCAAGAATACCAATAATTCCCGGATGCCATTCTTTATGAAAAATTACAAGCGATAATGGCATTTCTTGATCTTGATAAAGAGAAGTAATGTAAGATTCCGCTTGTGCTAATTGAATGTTCTCCATTTCTTGGCGTTCTTGATTAAGCCGATCTAATTGTTCTGCTATTCTGTCCGCTTCATCTTTATTCTCACAGCTAAGCAAACGTGCTCCCAAAGCTTGATCACCAATGCGCCCTCCTGCATTAATTCTAGGACCTAACAAAAAACCTAAATGAAAACTATTAAGCGGCTCCCCTATTCGTGCAACCTTTGTTAAAGCTGTTATTCCTAGATTATGCATAGAACGAGCAACTTGAAGCCCTTTTATCACAAAAGCACGATTAACCCCCTGTAATGGAACGACATCACATATAGTTGCCAATGCAACAAGATCAAGCATACTTAAGAGATCAGGCAGCTGCCCTGAGAATTGTTTTTTCCGCAGCAAATGATGAACCCAAGCTAATGTAACAAAAACAACGCCCGCTGCACATAAATGCCCCTGTTTAGAAAAATCATCAGGGCGATTAGGATTGACAAGAGCAACGGCTTCTTGATGAATCTCTGACATTTGATGATGATCTAAAATCACAACATCAGCACCAGCAAGCCTCGCTGCTTTTACTGCATCTGGACTGTTTGCGCCACAATCAACAGTGATAATTAACCGAGCGCCTTCTTGCACAAGCATCCTCATTGCTTGTTCATTCGGACCATAGCCTTCAACAATACGATCAGGAATATAAATTTTGACTTCAATACCAAAATAACGAAAAAAACGCGCTATAAGTGCCGAAGAACAAGCACCATCAACATCATAATCACCAAAAACAGCAACCTGTTCTTGATTGAGAAGAGCCTTAACAATACGCTCTGCAGCGCATTGCATATCCCTAAAACTTTCTGGATCAGGCATAAGCGTACGTAATGTTGGATTAATAAAAGCAACAGCCTCAGCCTCATCCACATCTCTTGCTGAAAGTACTCGAGCTAACTGATCTGGAAAACCAAATTTTTGAGAAATAGCGCGCGCATTATTTATCCCTTGAACATCAAGGGCATCTAACCAAGCTTGACCACAAGCAGAAGATTCAACATTGAGAAAATAAGGAGACCGCTGCATTATTGCTTATTTTACAATGAAGAACAATAAAATACAATCATGCGTTAAAGATAAAATAGTCTTTTGCAACATTCATTTTAAGTTTAAATTGTCCGCAAACTTCTTTTAAAGAGGTATTATGGTACCATTCTTATAACATATTGTTTTTAAAGTTTTTATTTTCTCTTGACGTCAATCAAAAGACATTATATCAGAGAAAGTAGTATGCGTTAAATATTTCGCTATGGTAACAATTTTCAACGCAAAACAGTAAAAATTCCCTTATATTAAAAGGGTTCTAATAAAGGATACTTCTATGGCAACTTTTTCACAAAAGCCAACTGAAGTGGTGAAAAAATGGGTTATTATTGACGCAGAAAACCTTGTTTTAGGTCGTCTTGCCACATTTGTTGCTAACCGCTTACGTGGCAAACATAAAGCTACATTTACTCCACATGTTGATGATGGTGACAACGTGATTGTCATTAATGCAGATAAAATAGCTCTCACTGGCAAAAAATATACGGATAAAAAATATTATTGGCATACCGGCTATATTGGTGGAATCAAACAACGTACAGCACGTCAACTTCTTGAGGGGCGTTTTCCCGAACGCGTTATTGAAAAAGCGGTAGAGCGCATGATTCCTCGTGGTCCTCTTGGTCGTCGTCAATTAAAGAATCTACGTGTTTACGCTGGAAACCAACATCCACATGAAGCACAACAGCCTGAATCTCTTGATGTTGGTGCTTTAAACCGCAAAAACAAAAGGATTGCTTGATTATGGCTGAAATTAATTCTCTTTCTGAGCTTAGCATAGTAACAAGTATTACAGAAACACATGAAAATGTTGTTCCTGCCCACGTGCAAAAGCTTGATTCACAAGGACGTGCTTACGCAACAGGAAAGCGTAAAGACGCTGTTGCACGTGTATGGATTAAACCAGGCTCTGGAAAAATCACGATCAACAATAAGGAATTTGACAAATATTTTGCTCGTCCTGTTCTTCGAATGATTCTTCGTCAACCAATTGTTGCAACAAACAGGGATACCCAGTTTGATATTATTGCAACCGTTGCAGGTGGTGGTCTTTCCGGACAAGCCGGTGCAGTGCGCCATGGAATTTCCAAAGCTTTAACCTATTACGAACCAGAACTTCGCTCAATCTTGAAAAAAGGTGGTTTTCTTACCCGTGATAGCCGTGTTGTTGAACGTAAAAAATACGGTAAAGCAAAAGCACGTCGTTCTTTCCAATTCTCAAAGCGTTAATTTCAATTTTTGTACAATGCATAAAGCCTCGGACAAAAACGGGGCTTTTTTTTAACTGCTAAAACAGACGTTTCGTAGAGAAAAATTTATATCTGTTAGAAAAAAAAGAAGGCAAAACAACCGCGTCTCCTTAGACAAGAGCTAAAAAATAGATCAAAAAATGCAAAACCTCAGTTTCAATTTTTTTAAACTTGTATTCTGCTAATAGACATATCCACGTGCTAGAATACAAAAATATCTGTAAATATAACTTTAGTTATCTCATAAGCTTTTCAATGCCTTTTTCTATCATCACTTAACAAGCTTCAGTCCAAAAAATGCTTTACCATTGTGATAAAATGCGGGACAGAAATAGGTTTTGACATATATTCTTCACATCCACTTGCACGAATTCGTTCTTCATCCCCTTTCATAGCAAAAGCTGTTACAGCAACAACGGGAATCGATCTTAGTTCTTCATCTTCTTTTAATTGTTTAATAACATCTATTCCAGAGACCTCTGGCAACTGGATATCCACAAGGATAAGAGACGGCATTGATGAACGCGCCAAATCTAATGCCATAAGACCATTCCGCGTTTCAATGGTTTCATAGCCACTCGCTTCTACGAGATCACGGAATAGCTTCATATTAAGCTCATTATCTTCCACGATCATGACTTTTTTTGACATTAGTATAACTTCCATCCTTCTTAAACAAAATAGAAATGAATCTACATTCTCTTTGCTTAAGATAAAATGATAAAAAAAATATCAACCACAAACTTAGCTCAAATGCGTATTTTGAAGAGGGAAAAATTTAAGTAGCCTTTAAAATAGCTGATTAATTAAATTTAATGTGCCATATATTGCCATCCCCCAAAAACATCTTAAGGATAAACTTATCAATATCATTAAGAATAAGATATAAATAAACCGTGATTAAATATCACGGTTTATTTATATGAAATATTCAACAACAAAACAATTCAAAGTTCATCAAGTAAAGTATCTTTTAATTCAAAGCCCATGCACTATGAGCAAGAGCATCGAACATTCTTCCACCTGTCGTTCTTTCAGGACTCGATGGCGTTCTAGTAAAGAAATATACAAGATATGCGACTAAACCAAAAATTAATGTCTCTATCCCCATTAAAATCGCGACTTTTTGGACATTTTTCTCAGCACCTTGTCCTCCAAATTGGCTAATAATCATATCAACAGCTTTAATAACTCTATTTTCATGTGTCATTACAGAAATGAAACCAGCATTTTGAAATCTACCATTTAAAGAATCGGCATTGGCTCCTAAAATCTGTGAAAAGAAAATAGCTACTGCAACTACACATAATACACAATGCTTAAATATTTTCATCATAACCACCTATTACAATGTTTAATAAAATAAATTTTCTTTACCGTCCCCTCTAAATATAAAACATTACATCATCTATCGATAAAGCATATTTATCTTATGATCATAAAAAATATAATACAAAATTTTAATTAATAATTTTATTTTAATTGTTATTTTTATATTATATTACATTTACAATATATCTGTTACGTGTTCATTTTAAGTTTGTCAATTATTTTATTTGTATTTTACAATTTTATGATTTAATGTTAAAAAAATATTAAAATAAAATTATTTTATTGTTTTTATTATAATTATATATTTATTATCATAAATATTATTAGATATTATATTATATAAAAAATATCACCGTGTTTTTTAGTTGCACATAGTGTCTTTTATTTTTTTGTATAATATGGTAAGATAAATATTTTTAAAATTTACAGAAAACAAAAAAATATCTTATTGAAATATTCTGATAAAATAATTTTGCCTTATTATAGATTGAGAAGAATTAGCTTCCCCAGCAAAAAATTAGCGTAAACACCAGCTTAACTCTTGAATTAAAAAAGCTAAATTAGATAAGATAAGATAAGATAAGATAAGATAAGATAAGATAAGAGATAACTTTGGTGAACGCGCCAAATCTAATGCAATGCCATAAGGCCATTACACATTTCAACGATTTCACAGCCATTCGTTTCTACAAGAACGCAGAATAATTTTAATAAAGTTCATTGTCTTCCACGATTATAACTTTCTGACTTTTATATCATCCCCTAACCTATTAAATTTATGAATTGTTTCTTATAACTTATGAAAGTCATGACAATAAAAAGAAAAGCGCTCAACAGAAAAGATCCAATATTCCATTCATTTTTACCAAATAACAGTGAAACGGGCAAAGAAGCAGAAAAAGCCATGGGAAGCATAAACAAACGCCATTTTACGATTCTTGAAGGATAAATTCCTATTGATACAAATGAAAGCTCGTAAATCATTTCATGAAAATATTCGATAGGCATCTTACAGATAATAATAAATGTTATAAAATTAAACATCATGAAAAAACAAATATTGACGATAAAAACACAAAATATAAGCAAAACTTCTGAAAATAAACTGCTGAAACAACGCTAAATTTTGCGTCGCGAAAAACTCGGCAGGAGCTGATATCATGAAACGATAAGGATTAAATTGCATGAGCGGAATAAGCTACACCGGCCAAAAAGATGGTGGTAAAAGCCCCCCCCAAGAGACGCCGAACTGTGATAATACTGAAAGAGAGTAATATATTGTACTCAATCACCGAAAAGCTTAATAAAGCAATTTCAAAAGAGAGTAAAAAACAAAGCAATTGTGATAGAATAGCAATGAGAAAAAAGAATAGAAAAGCGATAACCAATCCCAGAATATTTTCATAGGATAAAACAAGCTTAACAACAAAAAGAGCCAATAACAGAATGCTATATAATACACTCTTCCCTAAAAAAGTAAAAAGCATTTGTGTCATATAACTGAAGGACTTTGTGAGATATACTTCTAATGGACCTTCTTTAATATGATGAGAGAAAAACTTAATCACATTATAAACATTATTTAAGCGTCCTAGGACTAAAGCAAAAGCATAATAATGCATCATATCATGAAAGCTAAAGCCATTTATGGTGTTGCCCGTATCAAAAGACAGTGCATTCCATAATAAAAGTTGAATAACAAATGGCGAAAGTATCCCAATGATAATATCGGTAAAAAACACTGCTCTATAACTTAGAACAGTGAGTAATCAATTCTTGGCAAAAAGAAACATACCAAAGCAGTGGTTAGATAAATTCTTTCAATTTAACACGGAGCATCTCTTCAAGCGAGGGAGTGGATAATAGAGAACGTACAAGTTCAGTTCGGTTGTAATTTCGCGTACAAAACGCGCAAAATCCTCACGGAACAGCGAAACCTCCAGCGAGCATTCTTCAGCGTTAAAGTGCTTATCTTTTAAAGGAGTAGATAATTTCAACGCAATCTCATCAATTTTTTCTACAACAGCTGAAGGTGCAGCAAAATGTTCACAAAAAGCGTCATTCTCACCAAAGAAGGAATGACATTTTTAAGCGCATGAAGATTGCCATGAAACTGTTTATTTCCCTTATGCTAGAGAATAATATCATCGACGTATTCAGTGCCGCGCTCTTTTTTCAGTTTTTTAAGAAGCTCACTAATTTCATGCTTAGATGTATAATATCAAGACCAATACTTGGCTCATCGAGGAACAACAGTTTAGGTCTAAAAGAGAGATTAAATGCCAATTCGCTTTTCACTCTCCCGCCCAAACTAAGCATCCGCACTGGCTTATCCATAATATGTTCAAGACCCCAGCAACTCAGTGACCTCTTTAAGATCACGGGGAAAAGGCACATTCAAGACCATGTAATGGTTTAACCATATCCAGACTGTAACGTAAGGGTAAATCTCACCATAAACAATTCTTGTGACCAAAGACCACTCCCAAAGACTTGAACAGATCTTTCTTCGCTTTATAAGGATCAACACCAAGAACTTTAACACATCCCTCATCAGCATATTGTATCCCAGAAAATATTTTAATCAGTGTCGATTTACCCGCTCCGTTAGGGCCAAGAATTGCTAATGATTGCCCTGAAAAGAGAGGGTGAAACTCATATCTTTTAACACATGAATGATTTGTATTAAACCGGCTTGAGAGAGAAATCACCTTGTTTTTAAAACCAATTCCTCTGTTAATATTGCGATATATTTTTGAGACGTTATTAACGTCAATCAATAATGATCCCATCCGTCACTCCTAATTTCAACTTATCCCACCTTTAAATATTCCCATAATAAATATCTGTTTTTGTTCACTAGAAAAACAAAAGTGTTCAAGCCCTCCTTGGAGCAATAAAACACACCTGACGTTTTATCTCCAATTTTTTGTATAGATATTTTTTCAATGTGATGAGTTCACTTCAATGAATCATTAAGATACTAAAAACTTATTTCTTCTTTTATGAAAGCTAATCTTTTGGATAAACTAAGTAAGTAGAAAAATAATTGGTCATTGAAAAGAGAACTTTGCTAATAAGCCTTCATTGTATAAGAAAAGATACAAAGCGTAAATCTATACTATAAGTATATCAAAGCACATTGATAACAAAACAAAATTCCTTGACAACAGGAATTTTTTGAGAGGCGACTTTTCCTAAGCATTACTATAAAATCCTTCAATTATCCCCCATGAAAAAATTAAAATCGCCTTCACTATTTTAGTAAATATCCTGCAGATTTTATCTAACTCATCTCCCTCAACAGACACGCCTCCTCAATATATGACCTCTGTAGATAATTCAAAGGAGCAGCTTCATCAGCTCAAATTATTAAATAACATACCATATCCAAAAATAACAACACAATCTATATGGATAAAGAGCTGTAGAAAGAAAATTTATGATATTCGAAAATTTCATCACTTAAAAACACAATTTTCTCATAGCTATTTACTTATCAAAAACTTTCTTCAAATGATGCCCTATTCATCTTATCAAATTTATAGATAAAATTTGTATCAATCAAAAAGAACAAATGAAGTTTCTTTACTCTGTTTCAGCATCACTCTCATTAAAAGACAAAAGATTAAAACTTTGGACCATATGAGGTGGTAAAGGTGCAACAATATCCAATATTCCTCCTGAAGGATGAGGAATACGAATACGACGCGCATGAAGATGCAGACGGTTTTGAATTCCTCCTGGTAATGTCCAATTACTATCAGAAAAAAAATACTTTGTATCGCCAATGATAGGATGATCCATATGGGCAGCATGCACACGAAGCTGATGTGTTCTCCCTGTATAGGGTTCCATTTCAAGCCACGAAAGAGCCCGCCCTCGCGTATCTAAAACGCGATAGTAGGAAACCGCATGATGTGAATCTGGCTCCCCATGTTCACAAACACGCATTTTGTCACCTTGTGCAGTTATTTCCTTAACCATCCACGTTGAAATTTTGTTCTGCTTTTTTTTAGGCACGCCCCGAACTAATGCCCAATAAGTCTTTTTTGTTTCTCTCGCTCTAAAAGCAGCTGTTAAGGACTGAGCAGCTCCCCTTGATCGCGCAACAATAAGCACACCCGACGTCTCACGATCAAGACGATGAACCAAACGCGGCTTTTCACCTTTTTTATTGCGCCATACCTCAAGCATACTATCCATATGACGTGTTAAACCAGAGCCTCCTTGTACAGCCAACCCAGCTGGTTTATTAAAAACAAATACCTTTGGATCTTCATAAAGCAGCATTTTTTTTAAAACGGTTCCATCATCCTGCCCACGAAGTATTTTATCTGTTATTGAAAGATTTACCTTGTCATTAATAGGGAGAGGTGGAATACGAACAGCTTGCCCCATACAAAGACGCGTATCGGCTTTCATACGTCCACCATCAACCCGTATCTGACCAGAACGCAACAATTTTTGTAAAGCTCCAAAACCAAGTCCTGGGTAATGCACTTTAAACCAGCGATCTAAGCGCATTCCATTTTCATCTGCTTCAACTTTTTTTATTTCTATGCCTGCCATGAAAATTCCCTTACCTGATAATTTTCTCTGCCCAATATTTTTTACCTGATAATTTTATTGATCTATTTTTACGCCTTTATAAACACAAAAATTCATATTTTAGTTGGCTTTATCACACCATATTACAGTTAGTATCCAAAATTGCCTTTTCTTAACGTCCAAATTTTATTAGCTAAAAACTAATCGTTATAAAAATCAACAGCCTTTACGCTTAATAGCGAATGGAGATAATTAACCGTGTCCTTATTCAAAACCTATGCACGTGTTCTCACTTACCTAAATAGAGAAAAAAATGCATCCCTTTTAATCTGTACCGCTAATGTTATGTTAGCTATTATCACTATTGCAGAACCTATTTTATTCGGACGCGTTATTGATTCTATTTCAGAAAAATCAGCTATCATTCCTACTCTTACCATTTGGGTTTGTTTTGGACTTTCACATATTATTGCTTATGTCCTTGTTGCTCGTGGTGCTGACCGCTTAGCCCATAGACGCCGTTTAACGGTTTTAACGGAATCTTTCGAACGTATCATTGCCATGCCTTTAATTTGGCATCAACAACGTGGGACTTCCAACGCACTCCATACACTTTTGCGCGCAATAGATTCCATGTCAACCATATGGCTTGATTTTATGCGCCAACACCTCTCAACGCTTGTCGCCTTATTGGTTCTCATCCCTATAGCGTTTAATATGAATTGGCGTCTTTCAATAGTCTTGGTTGTGCTTGCTATCATCTACGTATTAATTGCACGTTTAGTGATGCAAAAAACAAAAGACGGACAAGCCGCTGTAGAATGCTACCATCACAACCTTTTTAAACATGTCAGTGATTCAATCTCTAATGTTTCCATTGTACAAAGTTATAACCGAATAAAAGAAGAAACTTCTATACTGCATCAACATACAAATGCTCTGCTTAAGGCACAAAGTCCTGTTCTCAATTGGTGGGCGCTCGCCAGTGGCTTAAATCGAATGGCTTCAACAATTTCAATCGTTTGTGTTCTTCTCCTTGGAGCTTTTTTTGTTGCAAAAGGTCAATTACGAGTAGGTGAAGTCATTGCTTTTGTTGGATTTGCACAACTCATGATTAGCCGTCTAGACCAAATGAGCAATTTTATTAATTGTGCAATATCCTCACAAGCAAAACTGCAAGAATTTTTTGAAATGGAAGACTCAACTTTTCATATCAACGAACCAAAAAATCTTCCTTCCCTCAAAAATGTTAAAGGCACCATACAATTTCATCACGTGACCTATAAATTTCCAAATTCTTCTCAAGGCGTTTTTGATATTTCCTTTGAGGTTAAAGCAGGACAAACTGTTGCGATTGTAGGACCAACAGGGGCTGGGAAGACAACATTGATTAATCTGTTGCAGCGCGTATACGACCCTATCTTTGGGCATATCTCCATTGATGGAATAAATATATGCTCGATCAATCGCGAATCTTTACGCAAATCTCTAGCAACAGTATTTCAAGACTCAGGTCTTTTCAACCGTACTATTCATGACAATATTTCAATAGGAAAAGCGAGTGCAACGAATGAAGAACTTTATGAAGCAGCAAAAATAGCAGAAGCTCACGATTTTATTCTAAAAAAAGCTGATTGTTATAACACAATGGTGGGCGAACGAGGATCTCAATTATCAGGTGGAGAAAAACAGCGACTAGCAATTGCACGTGCTGTTTTAAAAAATGCCCCTATTCTCATTCTAGATGAAGCAACAAGCGCTCTTGATGTTGAAACAGAAGCACGTGTCAAAGATGCTCTCGATTGCATACGCCATAACCGCACTACTTTTATTATAGCACATCGCCTCTCAACAGTACGCAATGCTGATGTGATACTCTTTCTGGAACATGGTTACTTAATGGAAAAAGGAAACTTTCAAGAATTGATCGATAAGGGGGGACGTTTCTCTAAATTTTTAAAGGCAAGTAGTTTAACAATCAAACCACCAGAAAGAGAAGGAGAAAATGTTATCCCCTTACATGAAGCCATAGCATCATAAAAACGATACTCTTCATAAATCTTATGCAAAAAAATCCGCCTCAATACAACAAGAGTGCTTATATGATACAAGTAAAAAGATTTCTAAAAATGCCACAATCCATTTTAGGTATTTAAGACAGATATTAAAACAATTTAGTATTTTCTCTACTATTGCAATTTTACTAGATTGGGACAAAAATATTGCCCTATATTTGTGCGTATTAACAAGTATACACTCTCATTTAGGGAAAATATAAAGATGTAAAGGTAAAAACAACTTCCAGTTTTACCGTCTTCTTTTAACTCAGCTTTACGAATTTCAAAACGAACTAAAGCAATAGCTTTTAAATAATGAATATTATGTATTGCTTTTCTTTTTGTTTATCACTTTCTTTATAGTCCTCTCATAAAGAACAGAACGTCATTGTTTTGCACATTCATATGGCTTTTTTTTAGAAACATTTCTCAATTCTCCTAAGCCCATATTTCACAACGATATCCGTGAATGGTTTTGATTAATTTAACATACACAGAATTTGAAACGATAAGTTATCATTATAAATCAATGTATTAAGGCAATTGTTTTATAATAAATTAGATGTTAACCTAAATCTTTAGATTTATATAATATTCGTTTGATTTATATAGATAATTCATTACTTTATAACTTAAAATAAAGACTTATAAAGATAGGAGAATATTCTTTTCAAGACCTTTTAATGATAAACTAAAAAACTGTTTGCTTGTACATAACAAGCAAAATGAAAACAATACAATAGCTCTAAGATACAACAACTCTTTTATAAGCATTTTCAAGGAAAGGGATTTTAGTTATTTGAAAGCTAATAGAATAATGACAGCTTATAACTTTATAAGGATAATCGTATGCAGCAAATCTTGTATTATTCCTTTCATAAAAAGAGATGTTTCTTCAAAAAAATCTATAAGAGCAACACAATAACTATTCTTCCTAGTAAAAGAATACACAGCAAAGCAGGAAGTGCTGCATAATCTATCTTATCTTAAAACGGTGATTCCTGAAACGCTTAGAAGCTATAAAGCCAAATGAAAAAGTGATGATAAAGACAAACACTGTTTTTATCTTTACAATTGTATTTTTCCCCAATTATGCTGTATCTTCATTTCAGAAATAAACCATACAGATATTCGTGATACTTATATGCCAACCCAATATAAAAATGTAAAAAACACCTATGTAGAATAATTTCATTCTTTAATTTTTTTCAAGAAAATCTTTTAGTGCCGCAAATGCCTCATCAGCTTTGTTCCCCTCAGGACCACCAGCCTGCGCCATATCAGGACGGCCACCTCCACCTTTACCACCAAGCATAGCTGAAAGAATACGAACGAGTTCAACAGCATTTAACTTATCCGTTAAATCATTCGTAACGCCAACAACAGCACTCCCTTTTCCATCCTCCGAAACACTAATAAAAGCAACCACTCCAGATCCGATTTGTTTTTTCTCAGAATCAACGAGCGCCTTAAGATCCCGTGGTAAAATATTCTTAACAACGCGTCCAGTAAAAGAAAGCCCATTAATAATGATAATATCACCTTGGCTCCTTTCTGTTACTCCACCACTCAACATCATTTTCTTGCGTACATCATTCAATTCTTTTTCAAGTTTACGACGATCATCAAGCAAAATTCGCACCCGTTCTTCCACGCCAGCAGAAGAAGTTTTTAAAAGATCAGCAATTTCATGAATACGTTCATCTTGGCGACTAAGATAAAGACGTGCTTCTTTGCCTGTTAAAGCTTCAATACGCCGAACTCCAGCTGAAACAGAACTTTCAGAAAAAATATGAATCAAACCAATATCACCTGTTCGCTCCACATGTGTGCCTCCACAAAGCTCTATTGACCAATGCTTTTTTAATCTTCGCTGTTCAAGTGGCTCCCCCATAGAAACAACACGAACTTCATCACCATATTTCTCACCAAATAATGCCATTGCACCTTCAGAAATTGCATCATCTACAGCCATGAGGTGCGTTATCACTCTACTATTTTGCAAAATAATCTCATTTACTAAATCTTCTATTTTTTTCAGTTCTTCTGATGAAACGGATTTTGGATGAGAAAAATCAAAACGCAACCGATCTGGCGATACAAGAGAGCCCTTTTGTGTAACATGAGATCCCAAAACTTGTCGTAAAGCTTCGTGTAACAAATGAGTAGCAGAATGATTTCCACGAATTTTTTTACGACGAACAACATCAACGGTTAATTCTACACAATCAGACCTCGATGCCTGACCAGATTTCACCTCCCCAATATGAATAAAAACACCATCACCCTTTCTTTGGGTATCATGCACCTCAAAAATAAAATTTTCACCAGAAATGATACCACTATCACCAATTTGCCCACCAGATTCACCATAAAAAGGTGTCTGATTAACAACAAGCATAGCTTTCTGACCTGAAAAAATATGATCAACAAGTTTACCATCACACACAAGAGCTGTAAGAATGCCTTTAGCCGTTTCTGTTTCATAACCCAAAAATTCTGTAGCCCCTACTTTATCACGAACAGAAAACCAGATCTTTTCTGTTACAGCTTCCCCAGAACCAGACCAATTGGCACGCGCTTCCTCTTTTTGACGTTCCATCGCTTTATCAAAGGTATCAACATCAACAGATATTCCACGACGCCGCAAAACATCCTGCGTTAAATCAAGCGGAAAACCATAGGTATCATAAAGCTTGAAAGCAACTTCACCATTTAAATGATCTCCTTCTTTAAGATCGCTACTTGCTTCATTTAACAAACCCAGTCCTCGTTCAAGCGTTTTACGAAAACGTATTTCTTCTAACCTTAAAGTTTCTGAAATCAAAGATTCAGCACGCACCAATTCAGGATAGGCTTCTCCCATTTCGCAGTTTAAAGCAGGCAAAAGTTTCCACATTAAGGGCTCTTTAGCACCAAGAAGATGCGCATGACGCATAGCACGACGCATAATACGACGTAAAACATATCCTCTTCCTTCATTAGAAGGAAGAACACCATCCGCAATCAAAAATGCAGATGAACGAAGATGATCAGCAATGACACGATGGCTGGCAATAAAATCACCCTTTGCCTCAATCCCTGTAATTTCTTCTGATGCAGCAATTAATACACGAAAAAGATCAATGTCATAATTATCATGAACGCCCTGCAAAACAGCAGCAATACGCTCTAATCCCATACCGGTATCAATAGAAGGATGAGGCAAGTCAACACGCTCTTCCTGAGAAATCTGCTCGTATTGCATAAAAACAAGATTCCAAATCTCAATAAAGCGATCGCCATCTTCTTCCATACTTCCAGGAGGACCGCCCCAGATTTTATCACCATGATCATAAAAAATCTCCGAACAAGGCCCACAAGGGCCTGTTTCTCCCATCGACCAAAAATTATCAGCCGTCGCAATACGGACAATTTTTTCATCTGGAAGACCTGAAATTCTACGCCACAGTTCAGCAGCAACATCATCACTCTGGTAAACTGTCACCAACAATTTATCTTTTGGCAGGCAAAATTCCTTCGTTAACAGATTCCATGATAAAAAAATGGCTTCTTCTTTAAAATAATCACCGAAAGAAAAATTACCTAGCATTTCAAAAAATGTATGATGGCGCGCCGTATAACCAACATTATCAAGATCATTATGCTTTCCACCCGCACGAACACATTTTTGTGCCGTTGTTGCCTGCTTATAAGGAGGTTGTTCAAGTCCAGTAAAAACATTTTTAAACTGCACCATCCCTGCATTTGTAAACATAAGTGTAGGATCATTCCGCGGAACAAGCGGACTAGAAGAAAGAACTTTATGCCCATTACGATGAAAATAATCCAAAAATATTGACCGAATATTATTAACACTATTCATACTGACACCTGCTCAATACAGCACAAAACCATAAAAGAAAAACCCCCTCATCAAACATCCTCTTCGCTACGCATGGAGTCAATTTAATTAAAGAATGGAATATTTGTTTTAAAAAATTGAGAAAAAATAACTGTATATTTAAAAACTCAAACAAAAAACAGAAAAATCTTAAAGGAAAAAATTATAGACGAAAAAAACGCCCCATCAAATAGCTGAATCACTTTCTATATTTTCTGACCCTGCATTTTCTAACAATTCAATCGCAATCAAACCAGCATTTTGGCGCAAAGCTGCTTCAATCTCTGTAGCTATTTCCGCATGTTCACGTAAAAACTGCTTTGCATTCTCACGCCCCTGTCCTAAACGCTGAGAATTATAAGAAAACCATGCACCAGATTTTTCCACAATACCAACCTTGACACCCAAATCAATCAATTCACCTACTTTGGAAATACCTTCACCATAAATAATATCAAACTCAACCTGTTTGAATGGAGGCGCCAGTTTATTCTTCACCACTTTAACGCGCGTCTGATTACCAACGATTGCATCCCTATCTTTTATCGATCCAATGCGGCGAATATCTAAACGAACAGAAGCATAAAACTTTAAAGCGTTTCCACCTGTTGTCGTTTCGGGAGAACCAAACATTACACCGATTTTCATGCGAATTTGATTAATAAAGACAACCATACAGTTAGAGCGAAAAATTGCTGCTGTTAATTTTCGTAACGCTTTACTCATTAACCGAGCTTGCAATCCGGGCAAAGCATCACCCATTTCACCGTCAATTTCTGCTCGCGGTGTTAAAGCTGCGACAGAATCCACAACAAGCACATCAACCGCACCAGAACGCACCAACGTTTCTGTAATTTCCAATGCCTGTTCACCGGTATCTGGCTGAGAAATAAACAAGTTTTCTAGATCAACACCAAGCTTACGCGCATAAATAGGATCAAGTGCATGCTCTGCATCAATAAAAGCACAAATCCCACCCCCTTTCTGTGCTTCAGCAATAGCATGTAGAGCCAATGTTGTTTTCCCAGAACTTTCTGGTCCATAAATCTCAACAATACGCCCCTTCGGTAATCCACCAATCCCTAAAGCAATATCCAAGGATAACGACCCTGTTGGAACTGTTTCAATTTCAACAACCTGCTCTTTTTGCCCAAGACGCATAATCGAGCCTTTACCAAAAGAACGTTCAATTTGTGAGAGAGCAGCATCGAGAGCTTTTGTTTTATCCACGATTATATCCTTGACCGATTCATAATAACCTAAAACTTAAGTGTACACTGTACTTTTAATTTAACTAAAGGCTTGAGTTTAGATTTTCACAGACTATTCCCATTCCTATCTCCACATTATGTCCATAACATTCATGACTATCACAATAAAGAATTGACATGCTTACCTCACGACACAAAATAAACTCCAATAAATAATACCCTATGAGAGCATAGTTAACATATTTATATCTCTCTAGAAAAGGAACAATTTAAATTTAAACACAATGTTCTACAGTCCTTCTGCTTATCCCTTTGATTAAGCATTTAAGAGGCTAAGAGTTCTCCTGCTATTGATCACACAAAAACGCATCATCAATCAACCTCATACCCTATTGCATCGAAGAACAAAACGCCATTGTATTGCATATTCATGCACTTGATTTAAGAAACATCTCTCAATACTCTCAAGCTCACTTCGTGATAACACCCATGAATGTGGTATACTGTAAAGCCCTTTGGGCGCCACCATCTTTACACTAAAGAAGGAGCAAGCCAGGGGCACCAACACTATTTATCATCCCCCAATGTTGCGACAGCTCTCGGCACTTGAGACGATTCATAAGAGGAATTTTTAGTTCTTTCTTGTACAATTTTACGCTAATCCTGCTTGTAACATACAAGCGAATAATTTAATTGATTCAACAAATAACAGGCTTGGAATGAATGAAATTTACGGTATTTGGGACTTGCATTCAACTTACAAAACAGTGAATTATCATTAAAATCAATATATTATTTAATAAAAACCACAAAAATAAAGCAGCTTAAAAGCTGAATGACACATTTAAATTTGATAAAAAAATATGCATTTTTTAAGATCTCAAAAAAAAATCTCTACGAGCAATGCAATAAATGTTAAAAACATAAGCTAACTTGCTCATAAAATAACATAAGAGATAAAAAATAAACCCAAGATCAATAAAAAATGTATTTCAACTCAAATTTTATTTTTGATCTTTACGTTTTTTGCGCAATTGTTTCCACCACTCAAGACGTTTCACAATTTCACGCTCAAAACCACGCTCAACTGGTTTATAATAACTCTGACGCCCAAGTTTTTCGGGAAAATATTCTTGTCCTGAAAAAGCGTCCGGTTCATCATGGTCATAACAATAACCATTTCCATACCCTTCCTCCTTCATAAATTTCGTAGGAGCATTAAGAATATGCTTAGGAGGTGATAAAGAGCCATTTTTGCGCGCACAACGCAGTGCTGCTTTATACGCGAGATATGTTGCATTTGACTTTGGCGCAGTTGCAACATACAGACATGCTTGCGCCAAAGCCAATTCTCCTTCTGGTGATCCTAAATAATCATAGGCATCTTTTGCTGCATTACAAATGACAAGAGCTTGAGGATCTGCCAAACCAACATCTTCAACGGCCATACGAACCAATCTTCGCCCAATATAGAGAGGATCTTCACCAGCATCCAACATACGTGCCAAATAATAAAGCGCAGCATCAGGATCAGATCCACGAACGGATTTATGCAACGCTGAAATGAGATTATAATGCCCATCTCGTCCTTTATCATAAATGGGCGCACGACGCTGAATAACTTTTTGCAAAGCAACAACATCAAGAATCTCTCCCAATGGTGCAATAGACCAAACTTCCTCTGCCAATGTTAACGCTACCCGCGCGTCACCATCAGACATCTCTATCAAAACGTCTCTGGCATCATTATCCAAGGGAAGAATTTTTCCCTCCTCTTCTTCAGCACGCCTCAAAAGCATGTCCAAACTTTCATGATCATGAGAAAGAAATGTTAAAACACGTGCACGCGAAAGAAGAGCAGCATTAAGTTGAAAAGAAGGATTTTCAGTTGTTGCACCTATAAGTACCACAGTACCATCTTCCATCACAGAAAGAAAACTATCCTGCTGCGCACGATTAAACCGATGAATTTCATCAACAAAGAGAAGTGTTTTATCCCCAGATATAAAACGCCTCTGCGCAATTTCAAAAATCTTTTTAAGTTCAGAAACTCCTGTAAAAATAGCAGAAACCTGTTCAAACGCAAAATTTGTTTCAAGTGCTAACAAACGTGCAACGGTCGTTTTTCCTGTCCCTGGAGGTCCCCAAAAAATCATCGACCCAATTGAGCCAGTTGCTACCATACGTGAAAGCAAACCATCCTCTCCAATCAAATGCGTTTGTCCCACAACATCATTAAGAGAACAAGGGCGCATTCTTTCTGCAAGTGGCTGATTTTTATTAACTTGAAAATCAAACGACGAAGTAAAAAAATCTTTCTTCAAAAAAACCTCACCGAATAAATTGACGAATATACATACCATCACGTTCATATTCCAATTGCCAAGTACGCGAACGAGCTTGCATAAGAACCTTTTTCAACTGATGAACTGTTTGAATTTTATGTCCATTTACAACACGTAGAATATCTCCTGACTGAAAAATTCCAGCTGCATTGCTCATTTCATCAAGATTGGTAATTACAACCCCTTTTGCAGATATAGGAAGATGAAAACGTCGACTATTTTGCGGTGTTAAATCTAACACTTCAGCACCAGCAAGAGGACTGTCACCCATAATTTTTTCAGATTTTAAAAATGCAGTTTCTGATATCGATGAAATTGTTATTTGTGTTTTTAAAGTTTTTCCACTTCGTAAATATTCCAAAGTAAGACTATGTCCAACATCAGCTGTCATCAAACGATACCCAAGACTATCTGGACTATCAACGCGGACCCCCTGCACACTCAAAATAACATCACCTACTTTCAATCCAGCTTTTTCAGCAGGACTATCTTTGATAACTTCAATAATCAGAGCACCATAGGGACGTTCTAAACCTAAACCACCAGCAATATCAGGTGTAACATTTTGAAAAGAAGCCCCAATATAAGGCGGCACAAAATATTTTCCACCGCGTTTAACAGTATCAAGCATCACTTTTACAAGATTAACTGGAATAGCAAAACCAATCCCTACAGAACCACCGGAACGCGAATAAATAGCCGTATTAATCCCGATTAACTGACCTTTCATATCGATTAAAGCACCACCAGAATTCCCTGGATTAATGGCAGCGTCTGTTTGAATAAAAAAGTCAAAATCAGAAATCCCAACACGTGTACGCGCTTGCGCTGAAACAATACCACTTGTAACTGTTTGACCAACACCGAAAGGGTTACCAATAGCAAGAACAAGATCACCAACTTCAACAGCATCAGAATTTCCCAAAGAAAGAACAGGGAATTGAGCATCTTTTCCCTCAACTTTAAGAATTGCAATATCAGTTGCTTCATCTTTGAGCACGATCTTACTCTCAAACTCCCGCCCATCAGAAAAAGCCACTTTAATTTCGCTTGCATCTTTAATGACGTGGTAATTTGTAACAATCAAACCACGTGCATCAACAATCACCCCTGATCCTAATGACGATTGCTTGCGAACAGGAAAATTATTTTGAAAACGACCAAAAAATTGCTCAAAAAATGGATCGCCTTCAAAAGGTGATCGTGCTCTAATTTGTCGAGCTGCATAAATATTTACAACAGATGGAACTGTCTTTTTAACTAAAGGAGCAAACGAAAGAGTGATTTCTGTTTGTGTTTGAGGGACATAAGCATATACATGATCAAATGATATCTGCATCATAATTGCAAAAAAAATCCGCACCCAAAAAGAATATCTCATAATCCACTCCTTATAAAATCAGCACATTCTGTTGAAGATTAATAGAATTAAAAAACTCATCCCCGCAAACTAAGGATCTCTGTTAATATTTCATAATAGAGAATAAAAACAACCTATTTGAACAATAAATATTATAAAAATAAGATAATGCAATGTCCTATAATTTTCTTTCTGAACCTATTTCTCAACTAAAACAAACTTAAAAATGCTCACAAAAAAACCGCCTAAGACAAGGCGGCCTTTAAAAATCCAACAGAATAAAAAACTCTACGAAGATGTCCCCTTTTCATTCTCAGAAGCCTCCATGCGAGCACGATCCCCAGCACCCTTCGCTTCAACATCACGATCAACAAATTCTATAACAGCCATAGGCGCATTATCACCGGTACGAAACCCCGCTTTCATAATACGCAAATATCCACCGTTGCGTGATGCATAACGTGGCGCAAGCGTATCAAATAATTTTGCAACCTTTCCTGCATCACGAAGTGCAGCAATTGCTTGCCGACGCGCATGCAAACCACCACGCTTACCAAGAGTAACGAGTTTTTCAACAATAGGACGAATTTCTTTAGCCTTTGGAAGCGTTGTCACAATCTGCTCATGCTCAATCAACGAAGTTGCCATATTTGTAAACATCGCTTTACGGTGACTGGCAGTACGGTTCAACTTGCGTCCTGATTTACTATGGCGCATAAGCCCTCTCCTTAAATTATAATTTTAATATTGATCTTCATAACGTTTTGCAAGATCATCAATGTTTTCAGGCGGCCACGCAGGAATTTCCATCCCAAGATGTAAACCCATACATGCCAAAACTTCTTTAATCTCATTCAACGATTTGCGACCAAAATTCGGTGTCCGAAGCATTTCAGATTCTGTTTTTTGAATAAGATCACCAATATAGACAATATTATCATTCTTAAGACAATTTGCCGAACGAACTGAAAGTTCTAATTCATCCACTTTTTTGAGAAGTGCAGGATTAAACGAAAGCTCAGAATCAGCCTCTTCAACAGGCTCCTTCTGTGGCTCTTCAAAGTTAATAAATAACGATAATTGATCCTGAAGAATGCGTGCTGCAAAAGCAACAGCATCCTCTCCATTAACAGCACCATTCGTTTCAATCGTTAAGGTCAATTTATCATAATCCAAAACTTGACCTTCACGCGTATTCTCCACTTTATAAGACACTTTACGAATTGGTGAATAAAGACTATCAATTGGAATAAGTCCTATACGTGCATCATCAGCACAATTACGATCAGATGGAACATACCCCTTTCCTGTATTGACAATAAATTCCATACGAATTTCAGCATCTTCATCAAGAGTACAAATAACATGATCTGGATTTAGAATTGCCATATCCCCAACGGTACTGATATCTCCCGCTTTCACAACACCAGGCCCCTCTTTATAAACGACGACACGTTTAGGCCCTTCCTCTTCCATACGAAGCGCAATTTCTTTTATATTCAAAATAATATCCGTAACATCCTCACGCACACCTGGAATCGATGAAAATTCATGTAAGACACCGTCAATCTGTACAGCAGTAATAGCAGCACCACGAAGCGAAGATAACAACACGCGACGAAGTGCATTTCCTAACGTTAAGCCAAAACCCCGCTCAAGAGGTTCAGCAATCACACTTATAATATTTGGATTATCATGCGCACATGATTCAACCTTATTGGGTTTAATAAGTTCCTGCCAGTTTTTCTGAATCATATTTTTATTCCCGTTCTTTAGTTCCGTTACCATTCAATCGTAACGACCAATGTGAACATCAGAGAAGTCTCCGACAACAAAAAAACAACACCCAATTAAACACGCCGCCTTTTCCGCGGACGACATCCATTATGAGGGATTGGTGTTACATCACGAATAGAAGTAATGACAAAACCAACAGATTGCAATGCACGTAGAGCAGATTCACGCCCTGATCCAGGTCCACAAACTTCAACTTCCAAAGAACGCATACCATGCTCTTGCGCTTTTCTTGCACAATCCTCCGCAGCAACTTGAGCAGCAAAAGGAGTCGATTTACGCGCACCTTTAAACCCCTGAGCCCCCGCAGATGACCAAGCAATTGTATTACCCTGAGCATCAGTAATAGTAATCATTGTATTATTAAATGTTGAATTAATATGCACAACACCCGAAGAAATATTTTTACGTTCGCGACGACGAACACGTGCGACTTCCTTGGCCATAATTTCCCTTTCAACGATCTCATCACTGCCGTAACATCAGCAGCTCCACCCTCTTTTCCTTGTCAAACAAATCAAACAAGAAATAGAATATATAAAAACCTTCCACGAAGAATCTTATTTCTTCTTACCGGCAATTGCCTTAGCTGGCCCTTTACGCGTACGGGCATTCGTATGTGTACGCTGCCCTCGGACAGGCAAAGACCGGCGGTGACGCAATCCTCGATAACAACCAAGGTCCATCAAACGCTTAACATTCATAGCAACCTCACGACGAAGATCACCTTCAACTTGATAACCCTGATCTATCGCCTCACGAATCTGCAGCACCTCAGCATCTGAAAGTTCATGCACACGACGCCCCAAGGGAATGCCAACTCTTTCAATAATTTCATGAGCAAATTTTGGTCCAATCCCGTGGATATATTGAAGCGCAATAATTACACGCTTATTTGTCGGGATATTGACGCCAGCAATACGAGCCACGCCTACTCTCCTTAGTTATTTTGACAAATTGTTATAAAATACCTGATACACCTTACAGAAAAAAATAGACTCAGAAAAAAATCCTTCCGAATCCTCTTATTTCACTAAAATAAATTAAATTTACTTCTGATAGATTTCATCTCAAAAGTCAACTCTTTTCATTTATTTTAAAAAAATCTCATGAAAGAAACCCTCTAATCATACGTGTTACTTCAGCAATACCAATCATTCCATCAATGACCTTCAACATTCCCCTCTCTGAATAAAATTTTGATAAGGGAGCTGTTTTTTCACGATATTCTACTAATCTTTTTGCAAAAGCAACAGGATTGTCATCTAAACGAACCTGTCCACCAGCCGCTATCGTTTCCTCAACGCGCTTCTTCATACGTTCAATCAACACGTCTTCATCAACACACAACTCAATAACAGCATTAAGCCGCGTATTTTTTGACTCCAGTATCTGTTGTAACGCTTCTGCCTGCCCCACAGTTCGCGGATATCCATCCAGAACAAAACCGTTTACACAATCAGTTTCATCAATCCGATCTGATACGATTTGGTTAACAATACTATCAGGAACTAAAGCACCAGAACTTATAATAGCTTTAGCTTTTTTACCAATCTCCGTTTCTTTGGCAATCACCTCACGCAACATATCCCCTGTTGATAAATGAGGAATGTTATATTCCTCAGTCAACATTTTTGCTTGTGTACCTTTTCCCGCTCCAGGAGGACCTAAAAGAATAACTCTCATCGATTCCTTCTACCCCCACGAAGTTTTGATTTTTTTATCAACCCTTCATATTGGTGAGCAACAAGATACCCCTGAATTTGAGCAACCGTATCAAGTGTAACAGTAACAACAATCAACAAGGATGTTCCCCCAAGATAAAAAGGAACCTGTAATGCAGATATCATAAACTCAGGTAACAAACAAACCAAGATAATATAAACAGCGCCCACAACAGTAATACGCGTCAAAACGTAATCAATATATTCGGCTGTACGCTCACCTGGACGAATCCCTGGAATAAAACCAGAATGTTTTTTCAACTGATCTGCAGTATCACTTGGATTAAAAACAATAGCTGTATAAAAAAAGCAAAAAAACGCCATTAAAAATGCATAAACAATCATATAAAGTGGCTGTCCATGACCAAGAGCATAAGAAATGGACTGAACCCATTGTGGCATTTTATCAGAAAAATTATTAATAGTGGCAGGTAATAATAATAAAGATGAAGCAAAAATAGGTGGAATAACACCAGCAGTATTCAACTTTAAAGGAAGATGCGACATATCTCCTTGAAACATTTGATTACCGACCTGACGTTTTGGATACTGGATAAGAATTCGCCGTTGCGCACGCTCTATAAAAACAATAAGCCCAATAACCAAAACAGCAATAAGAACGATTCCTATTAAAAGAAAAGTTGATAAATCAGCCTGACTATGAGCTGTCAAAAGCTGAGCAAAAGTAGAAGGAAAGTTGGCTACAATCCCCGTAAAGATGATAAGCGAAACCCCATTGCCAACACCACGTGACGTAATTTGTTCGCCAAGCCACATGAGAAACATCGTTCCACCGACAAGTGTAATAACAGAAGAAATACGAAACATAAGACCTGGCTCTAAAACAATTTGAAGCCCAGTCCCTATACCGCTTTCAAGCGCAACCGCAATACCAAAAGCTTGTAGAATTGCCAATACTACTGTTACATAACGCGTATATTGATTGATAATCTTACGACCTACTTCCCCTTCTTTTTTAAGAGTTTCCAAAGAAGGAATAATAGATGTTAACAATTGCACAATAATAGATGCCGATATATAAGGCATAATACCCAGCGCAAAAATAGCCATACGCCCAACGGCACCTCCAGCAAACATATTAAACAGCCCTAATACACCCGACGCGTGATGTTCAAATGTTTGCCGCAAAGCATCGATATTAATACCTGGAAGAGAGATGTAAGTACCAAAACGATATACAAGAAGCGCCGACAGAGTAAACCAGATGCGTTTCTTTAATTCAGTCGCACGCGAAAAGGTCCCGAAGTTTATATTGGAAGCAAATTGCTCTGCTGCTGATGCCATAAAACGTCTCCACTTCACACTCCAGTTCTTTAAATCAAAGAAGTATAACCCTAAAATTCATATATGCATACACAAATAGATACAGAACTTAAAAAAATCTCCACAAATGATCTCACAGAACAGATGTAACTCTTCTTTAGGTCTCTACTCATATTAAAAAAATTATTGAGCAATATCAGGAAAAATAACCTGACCACCCACTTGTTCAATCTTAACACGAGCAGCTTGTGAAGCACCAGAAACATGAAAGGTAATCTTAGCCTTCAAATCACCATCAGAAAGAAGACGAACCCCATCTTTTTCACGACGAATAATACCAGCTTCTTTCAAAGCAATCATATCAACAGGCTTTTCAATATTCAACTTACCTGCATCAACTGCCACCTGAATACGCCCTAGTGAAACTTCATTGTAGTTTTTAGCAAAGAAATTTCTAAATCCACGTTTTGGCAAACGACGATAGATAGGCATTTGCCCTCCTTCAAAACCATTAAGGGAAACACCAGAACGCGACTTTTGTCCTTTTACACCACGGCCACCAGTCTTACCCGTACCGGAACCAATACCACGCCCAACACGCTTACGATTTTTTGTTGCGCCTTTGCAATCACGCAGTTCATTGAGTTTCATATCTAATACTCCCGCAACCCTTAACCTTCACCTATAACGCGAACAAGATGCCGAACCTGAGCAATCATACCCCGCACACAAAGTGTATCATCTAAAACGCGCCGACGACGCATTTTATTTAGTCCAAGCCCCTTTAAGGTTGCACGCTGAATATGTGAGTTTCGAATAGGGCTTCCAATTTGCTCCACCGTGATAGTTTTACCACTCTGAGATTTTTTCTGAACCATTTCTTAATTCCTTTTCTGATAATCTCAGAAACTATCCTTCTAGATCGACTGAATGGCGACGACGCGCCTGCAAAGTCGAATATTTTATACCACGTTGAGCAGCAATATCTCTAGGATGCATTTGATGTTTCAACGCATCAAACGTTGCACGAACCATGTTATAAGGATTCGACGATCCTAGTGATTTTGCAACGACATCCTGTATACCAAGAGCTTCAAAAATAGCACGCATGGGCCCCCCAGCAATAATACCAGTACCAGCAGAAGCCGAACGTAGCAAAACACGCCCAGCTCCGTGATGCCCTTCAAGATCATGATGCAATGTACGTCCAGACCGAAGCGGAACATAAATCATCCCACGTTTTGCAGATTCCGTTGCTTTACGAACGGCTTCTGGAACTTCACGGGCTTTACCATGTCCAAAACCCACACGCCCTTTTTGATCTCCAACGACTACAAGAGCAGCAAAACCAAAACGCCGACCACCCTTTACAACTTTAGCAACACGATTGATATGAACTAGCCTATCGACAAATTCATTATCGCGTTCTTCTCTCTCACCACGTTCTTTTTGTGCCATTCCTCATTCCTTTTTCTTTTCCGGAAGCACGATAACAAAGTCCCTCATCAAACTGGAAGAACTTAAATGAAACACTCTAAACTCTCCTTACTCATTCATAAATAAGAAATTTTAGAAATTCAAACCACCTTCACGAGCAGCTTCAGCTAAAGCTTTGACTCGACCATGGTACACATACGCTCCACGATCAAAAACCACCTCATTAACACCCACTTGCTTCGCACGCTCAGCAATTAACTTACCAACAGCGAAGGCCGCTTTTTTATCAGCACCACTCTTTAACGACTTTTTTAAATCACTTTCAAGAGTAGAGGCTGAAACAAGTGTACATCCCCGTAAATCATCGATAACTTGAGCATAAATGTTCTGATTTGAACGATAAACACTAAGACGAGGACGATCATGAGAAACCATTTTAACTCTACGACGAACACGCCTTGCACGACGTTGGATAATGTCCTTAGATGAAACCATAATACAAAATCCTTATTTCTTTTTACCTTCTTTACGGAAGATACGTTCATCTGCATGCTTAACACCTTTACCTTTATAAGGCTCAGGCCTACGATACTCACGAATCTCCGCTGCAACTTGTCCAACTTTCTGTTTATCAATTCCAAAAATAACAATTTCTGTTGGCTTAGGAACAGTCACAGTAACACCCGATGGAACTTTATAAACCACATCATGCGAAAAGCCCAGAGATAGTTGAACATCCTTACCCTGCAAAGCAGCACGATAACCAACCCCATTAATCTCCAATCTCTTTTCAAAACCATCTTTCACACCGCAAAAAATATTCTCAATCATTGAGCGCGACATACCCCATTTAGAACGCGCATCTTTTGACTGATCCCGCGGCATAACTGATATGATATTTTCCTCAAACTTGACTAAGACTTCATCATTGACGACGTAACTCAGCTCACCTTTTGGACCTTTTGCCTTAACCAGCTGACCTTCAACAGTAGCAGTAACCCCAGAAGGAATTGAAATGGGTTTCTTTCCAATACGAGACATTCTTCTAACCTACTTTTTCTTCCGTTTTCTTGACATAACTTAGAAAACACGACAAAGGAGTTCTCCACCAACATTCTGTTCACGCGCCTCATGATCTGCCATAACGCCTTTAGGAGTCGATAAAATCGAAATACCAAGACCATTTGCCACCTGTGGAAGTGACTTAGCAGAAACATACACACGACGACCTGGCTTTGATACACGTGAAATCTCACGAATAGCAGCCAACCCTTCAAAATACTTCAATTCGATTTCAATTTCAGCTTTCCCATCACCTAAATCAATTTGATTATATCCGCGAATATAACCTTCATACTGAAGAACATCAAGAACATGCGCACGAAGCTTCGAAGCTGGAGTAACTACTTTATTTTTTTTACGACCAAGTGCATTACGAATACGTGTTAACATATCACCAAGAGGATCTGACATAGACATTTAATAATCTCCTCTTACCAACTAGACTTTACAATACCAGGAATATGGCCAATAGAGCCAAGCTCACGCAACGCAATTCGCGACATTTTTAATTTACGATAATAAGCTCGCGGACGACCTGAAACCTCACAGCGATTACGAATACGAACTTTCGAAGAATTACGCGGCAACTCTGCCAACTGAACAGAAGCTTTAAAACGTTCTTCAAGAGAAACCTTCTGATCCATAACTACTGCTTTCAAACGTGCACGACGGGCAGCATAACGCTTTACCATCACCTCACGACGCTTATTTTTTTCAACGGCACTTACTTTGGCCATAATTTCACCTCACTACGTTTGCCGTTACGAACGAAAAGGAAAATTAAAAGCACGCAATAACTCACGAGCTTCATCATCCGTTTTTGCTGTCGTACAAACGATAATATCCATGCCCCAAATTTGATCAACTTTATCATAGTTGATTTCTGGAAATACAATGTGTTCTTTAATACCCATAGCAAAATTGCCACGACCATCAAAACTCTTTGGATTTAAACCACGAAAGTCACGAACCCGTGGAAGAGCAATCGTAACAAGACGATCTAAAAACTCAAACATACGATCTTTACGCAATGTAACTTTAGCCCCAAGAGGCATTCCTTCACGAACCTTAAAGGTCGCAATAGAATTACGCGCACGCGTAACAACAGCCTTCTGACCTGTTATTAGCCCTAAATCCTCAGCAGCGAGGGAAGGCTTCTTTGAATCAGCAGTTGCTTCACCTATCCCCATATTTATTACAATTTTATCAATCCGCGGAATTTGCATCGCATTTCTGTAATTAAACTTCTCTTGAAGCACTTTACGAATCACTTCAAAATAATGCACTTTCATACGCGGTATTTGTCTTTCCTCAGCCATTAATTAAATCTCCCGAACGCTTGGCAAAACGCACTTTATTACCATCTGCATTCATACGAAAGCCTACACGTGTAGGCTTACCATCTTTAGGATCAGCAATCGCCAAATTAGACAGATGAATCGGAGCTTCTTTAGAAATAATTCCAGCTTCTTGCTTCTGCGTTTGACGTTGATGACGTTTAATCATATTAATCCCACGAACAAAAGCCTTATTCTCTTTTGGACTAACCTTAATTACTTCACCACTACATCCTTTATCCTTACCGGATAAAACAACAACTTTATCACCTTTTCGAATCTTCTGCATAACATTTACTCCTTACAAAACCTCAGGAGCGAGAGAGATGATCTTCATATGATTCCTACCACGCAATTCACGGGGAACAGGTCCAAAGATACGAGTACCAACCGGCTCTTTTTTATTATCCACTAAAACCGCAGCATTACTATCAAAACGAATGACACTACCATCTGCACGACGAATATCCTTAGCAGTACGAACCACAACAGCTTTCATAACATCACCTTTTTTAACACGGCCACGAGGAATAGCATCCTTAACCGAAACAACAATAATGTCACCGACCGAAGCATATTTCCGCTTTGAACCGCCTAACACCTTGATGCACATGACACGACGAGCACCAGAATTATCAGCAACGTCGAGGTTTGTTTGCATCTGAATCATGACTGGGCACCTTCTCTTAACACATATATCCAATTGTACCTTTTATACACTCGGATTTGCCTGCCAAATAACGATAAAGTCATTGCCTTCAAATTTATCAATGATAAAAACACCGTTAAATTCTAAAACAATAAACTTAACTCATTACGCTACATTGTCTTTTACAACAATCCAACATTTATCTTTCGAAATTGGTCTAGATTCTTGAATAGAAACTTGATCCCCAATCTTGAATTGGTTGTTTTCGTCATGCGCTTTATAATTTTTAGACTGCCGAACAGTCTTCTTAAGAAGCGGATGAGAATAACGGCGCTCAACTTTGACAACAACAGTCTTATCACTTTTGTCGCTAATAACAACACCCTGCAAAACGCGTTTAGGCATCTCTTATTTCCTTAAACCTTACTTTCACTTATCTTTTGACGAAGAAAAGTTTTAATACGCGCAATATCACGACGAACTTGTCTAACGCGCGCAGTCTTTTCTAATTGACCTGTTGCTTTTTGAAAACGCAAATTAAATTGCTCTTTCTTTAACTTAGCCAATTCATCTTTCATTTGGTCGAGCGTTTGCGCCCGTAATTCTGTGGCTCTCATCGCTTAACCTCATTATTCAGCAATACGCTGGATGAAACGCGTTTTTATAGGCAACTTTGCAGCACCCAATCTTAGTGCTTCACGTGCAACATCCTCAGGAACTCCATCAAGCTCAAACATGATGCGTCCAGGAGCGACACGTGCAGCCCAATAGTCGACACTTCCCTTACCCTTACCCATGCGAACTTCAGTCGGTTTAGATGTAACCGGAAGATCTGGAAAAATCCGAATCCACACACGACCAGAACGCTTCATATAACGTGTAATCGCACGACGCGCCGCTTCAATTTGACGAGCCGTAACCCGCTCTGGCTCAACAGCCTTCAAACCGTAAGCACCGAAATTCAAATCCGTACCACCCTTCGCAAAACCGTGAATACGGCCCTTGAACTGTTTACGGAACTTTGTGCGCTTTGGCTGCAACATTGTTCTCTACTCCAAATTTTAGTTCAATCTTAAAAACTAAGCATTTTCGCGGCGACGATTCGACGAAGAACCAGATTGATCAACTTCCGTAGCACGACGTTCCGAAGCCATCGGATCATGCTCAAGAATCTCACCCTTAAAGACCCAAACTTTAATACCACAAATACCATAAGCGGTCTTAGCTTCTGCTGTACCGTAATCAACATCAGAACGCAAGGTATGAAGTGGAACACGACCTTCACGATACCATTCCATACGAGCAATTTCAGCACCACCAAGACGGCCAGAACAATTGATACGAATACCTTCCGCACCAAGACGCATAGCAGACTGAACAGCACGCTTCATTGCACGACGAAAAGCAACACGACGCTCTAACTGTTGAGCAATTGATTGCGCAATAATCGCCGCATCAATCTCCGGTTTACGAATCTCCACAATATTCAATGAAGTTTCAGCGTCCGTCATTTCTGAGAGCTTACGACGAAGCTTTTCGATATCAGCACCCTTTTTACCAATAATCAAACCAGGACGCGCAGAATGAATCGTAATACGGCACTTTTTATGAGGACGCTCAATAACAACCTTAGAAATAGCAGCCTGTTTAAGCTCCTCAAGCACATATGAACGAATTTTCAAATCTTCATGAAGAAGGCGTCCATATTCACCACTATCAGCATACCAACGAGAGTCCCAAGTCCGATTAACACCAAGACGAAGTCCTATTGGATTGATCTTCTGACCCATTACGCGGCCTCCACTTTTTCGGTAACTTCACGAACAATAACAGTAAGATGCGAAAATGGACGTTCAATTCTACTAGCACGCCCTCGACCACGAACATGAAAGCGCTTCATCACTATCGACTTACCAACATAAGCTTCGGCCACAATAAGCGAATCAATATCAAGATCGTGGTTATTCTCTGCATTTGCAATCGCTGATTCAAGCGTTTTTTTCACAGTAGCAGCAATACGCTTGCGTGAAAACATCAAATCAGCGAGTGCTACATTAACTCTTTTACCACGAATCATTGCAGCAACTAAATTAAGCTTCTGCGGACTAACACGAATTGTCCGTGTAACAGCTCTTGCTTCATTATCTTTAAGCTGGCGCGAAACTTTAGCTTTTCCCATTCCTACTTCCTCTTCGCTTTTTTATCGGCACCATGACCATAATAAGTCCGGGTAGGAGCGAACTCACCAAACTTATGTCCAACCATCTCTTCAGAAACAGAAACAGGAATATGCTTATTACCGTTGTAAACACCAAAAGTTAAACCAACAAATTGCGGTAAAATAGTAGAGCGACGACTCCATATTTTTATAACTTCATTGCGCCCACTTGCACGTACCTTTTCTGCTTTACCAAGAAGATAGCCGTCAACAAACGGACCTTTCCAAACTGAACGAACCACTTCAGACTACCTTTCTCATTTCTTGCGTTGATGACGCGTACGCATAATAAATTTATCAGTGGCTTTATTGGAGCGCGTACGCTTACCTTTCGTAGGGTTACCCCAAGGAGATACTGGATGGCGCCCCCCCGATGTACGACCTTCACCACCACCGTGCGGATGATCAACGGGGTTCATAGCAACACCACGAACATGTGGACGTTTACCACGCCAACGTGACCGACCTGCCTTACCATCATTAATATTCCCATGATCAGGATTTGAAACAGCACCAACAGTTGCAAAACAGCTACTAGGAACCAAACGCTGTTCACCAGAATTTAAACGAAGAATAGCCATACCATGATCTCGCCCAACCAACTGCGCATAAGCACCTGCTGAACGTGCAATCTGCCCCCCTTTTCCTGGCTTCATCTCAACATTATGAATAATTGTGCCTACGGGCATATTACCAAGAGGCATAGCATTACCTGGTTTAACATCCACATTTAAACCAGCCATAACAGAATCACCAACAGCAAGACGCTGTGGCGCAAGAATATAACTCAATTGCCCATCCTCATAGCGAATTAAAGCAATAAAAGCGGTACGATTAGGATCATATTCTAAACGCTCAACCTTTGCTGAAACATCACGTTTAAGACGCTTAAAGTCGACAAACCGATAACTACGTTTATGTCCACCACCCTGAAAACGAGCAGTAACACGACCGCGATTATTACGTCCACCCTTTGAAGATAAACCTTCAGTCAACATCTTTATAGGTTTTCCCTTATAAAGACAAGAACGTTCTACAATAACAAGCTGACGCTGCCCAGGTGTTGTTGGATTAAATTGCTTAAGTGCCATTATTCCTATCTCCGAGCCTCTTTAAAGACCTGTCGAAACGTCGATAGTCTGACCACTGGCCAGAGTCACGATCGCTTTTTTGACATTACTCTGCCGACCAACTATACCTTTGAAACGCTTCACTTTACCCTTACGGACTATCGTGTTAACTGCTTTAACTTTTACGCTAAAAAGCGCTTCAATAGCAGCCTTAATCTCAGGCTTCGTCGCTTTCGGCGCGACATTAAAAGCAACTTGATTATATTCAGAAATCATAGTCGACTTTTCAGTAATAACTGGACTAATAATTATATCATAATGGCGAAGATCTGTCATTTAAAACGCTCCTCAAGAGCCTCAACAGCTGCCTTTGATAAAACAAGCTTGCTGCGACGCAAAATATCATAAACATTAATTCCCTGAATAGGCAAAATATCAATATTAGGGATATTAGAGGCTGCACGAAAAAAGGTAATATCAATCTCTTTACCACCAATCAAGAGAGCGTTATTAAATCCAAGTTTAGAAAAATGAGAAACAAGCATTTTCGTTTTAGCATCCTTAACAGTCAACTCATCCACAATAATTAAATCTTTTGCTTTTAATTTTGCAGATAAAGCAAGACGTAACCCAAGAGCACGAATTTTTTTAGGAAGATCATGCGCATGGCTACGAACCACCGGTCCATGTGCCTTACCCCCACCTCTAAACTGCGGTGCACGTGCAGATGAATGTCGAGCACGCCCAGTTCCTTTCTGTTTAAACATTTTTGCCCCTGTTCGCGACACATCAGAACGACCTTGGGATTGATGACTTCCCTGCTGACGACGTGCAAGCTGCCAACGAACAACACGTTGCAAAATATCCTCACGTGGAACAAGATCAAAAATAGCTTCAGAAACCTTTAATTTGCCGGCTTCATTACCATCAAGAGTTTTAATTACAAGATCCATTATTAGGCTCCCTCAACTTCAGAGGTTTCCGTCACCGGAGCAACCATTTCTGTTTTCTCCTTCACAAGACGGCGAATACCAGCAGGCTTTGGAGCATTATCAGGAAGACGCTTCTTCACAGCATCCCGTATCAAAATCCAAGAACCTTTAGAACCAGAAACAGCGCCACGCACTAAAATTAAACCACGCTCACTATCAGTGGAAATAACTTCAACATTCTGTGTTGTTACACGTACTCGCCCCATATGGCCAGCCATTTTTTTACCTTTAAAAACTTTACCAGGATCTTGACATTGCCCTGTAGAACCATGAGAACGATGTGTGATCGAATTACCATGGGAAGCACGATGCCCACCAAAGTTATGCCGTTTCATAACACCAGCAAACCCCTTACCAATACTGGTACCAGTCACATCAACCCTTTGTCCTGGAACAAAATGTTCTACTGTAATCTCAGTACCAACATCAAGAAGATTGTCGGGACTCACACGGAACTCTGCTATTTTGGCTTTAGGCTCAACAGAAGCCTTAGCAAAATGTCCACGAAGAGCTTGTGAAGTATTCTTAACTTTAGCAAAGCCTACACCTAATTGAACAGCAGTATAACCATTCTTTTCAACCGTACGCTGAGCAACGACTTGACAATTCTCCAAACGAAGTACCGTCACCGGCACATGCTCACCAGCATCATTATAAATACGGGTCATGCCCAGCTTCTGTGCTATTACACCTGAACGCATCGGGTCTGTTCCTTCTGTCCTCAAACCTCAGAGCTTAATTTCTACATCCACACCAGCAGAAAGATCGAGCTTCATAAGCGCATCTACTGTTTGCGGCGTTGGATCAACAATATCAAGAAGACGCTTATGTGTTCGCATCTCAAACTGCTCACGACTCTTCTTATCGATATGCGGTCCACGATTGACCGTAAATTTCTCAATCCGCGTCGGAAGCGGAATAGGACCACGGACATTTGCACCGGTACGTTTAGCAGTCGATACAATCTCACGCGTCGACGTATCAAGAATTCTATGATCAAACGCTTTCAAGCGAATGCGAATATTTTGACTGTTCATGCTCTTTATTTCCCTGTTATACAAAGTGCCTTCAATAATCAAAGCACTCAACAAGCATTATTTATTCAATGATCTTAGAGACGATACCGGCACCAACAGTACGACCACCTTCACGAATAGCAAAACGA
>NZ_JBHIME010000006.1:0-83259 GCF_042193875.1 Bartonella sp. OC68QHHN
CAATATCATTTTTTACTTTTTTGCAAAATAAAATAGCGTAAACAACTGGGCGTATTTCAATACATTAAACTAAATTAAAAATAAAACATGAAAACAGAAAGAATTAAAGGGAGCATGGCGCCTTAAAGTAAAATACATCCCCCCATTACAATGCATAAAAACTAGGAAGTGCCTAGGTATGGGTTAATCACAATAACGCTTGTTTTATGTTACTTTAATTAAGAAAATTTTTCAGGTACGATTTATAAAGACATTTTATAAAGCCATAGCTGTATAAAGAAAATTCGCGTGATCTGTAATTTGTAAAAAGAATCAAATTCTTGTAGAAACATGCTAAGCTATGCTAACTTTCTTTGATTTAATATTGAAAAGTACTCTTAAAATCTATGTGGGATAACGAACAACAAAAAAACGATCCCGGACAGGACCCTGCTCTTGTCGTCAAACGCTTGCGTCCTGCGCGCAGACAAGTCTCGGCCCGTTGGCTTACGGGAACCGTTCTGACAGGAATCACTTCCTGCATTCTTATGGGTATTGCACTTTTTACGGCTCTTGATGAACAACAGCGATTGGTAACCCCTCCACAATGGTTTACAAAAGAAAATCTCTCACACGCACAATATCCTGAAGCCAATGGGTATAAAGGTGATCGTATTTCTCCCACCCATGCACGGCAAAGTTTTGACAGCAAACGTCAATTTGAACTATCGATTCTGCAAAAAAAAGGCGATGAAAAAGTCATTCAAACACAACATTTTGAATGGATTCGTATGGCTTTAGCCGAAAAGCGTCCGCAGAAATATAGCTATCCAAAATTTGATTCTTTAAGCATTCTTGCCAGTGATTCGAAAAATCAAAGCGCTAAACCACAAGATTCTGGACATATTTATGGAGCAAAGGTTGAAACAAAAATCACCTTACGCAGCTATGATTTTAAGGTAAATCAATTCGATTTTGACGACAACGATACGCTGACAGATGAAGAGGCACAACAAGAAGTGCAAAAAGCTGGATTTACTTTAGAAAAAAGTACCGAACTTCTTTCAGTTCTCACATTGATTGATCCTTTAAAATTAGAAGATGTATCCTCTGATTCCCAAGATACAGAATCTCCTGAAGTTCGCATTGTTCAAGAAAATGTAACCGTTTCTCCTCAAAGTCACCGTATTGATCTAACAAAAAATTATGTTGAAGATATTATTCCTATTCGTAAAAAACAAAAGATAGCCGATGCTTTCAAAAAAACCAGTTATACAAAAGAGCAAATTGAACAGGTTGTAAAAACGCTAGAAAAAATTAGCCTTTCCGATACCCTTAAAGAGGGAAGTCTTTTACGCATCGGTATCGTGACACAAGCTGGGGAAGAAGACCATCTCGTACGCGCAAGTATCTATCAAGGGATGTATCATGTTCTCACCATTGCGCTAAATGATAAAGGCCAATTCATTGAAAGCACAGAGCCTAAAATGTCTAAAGCTCTTAAAACGGCTTTTCAAAATGGTATTCCGCATTCTTATATCAATAGCGCACAATTACCAACAGCTTATGATGCACTCTATAGTGCGTTGCTAAGCCATAATATATCACAATCTCTCTCTCATCGTCTTATTCGTCTGCTTGCCACCAATATTGACATGAAAAGTCCGATAACCTCCAATGATCAAATCGAAATATTTTATGCCGTACCACAAAGCGATAAAGAACACCAAAACGGAAAAAAGAACTTGAAAGCAAAGGAAGCATCCCAAAACACTGATCCAGAAATTCGTTATATTAGCGCAACTTTTGGAAATACAACTTATAAATATTACCGTTATCAGTTAAAAGATGGAAGCGTTGATTATTATGATTCTGAAGGGAAGAGTTCAAAGCCTTTCTTGCTGCGCAAGCCCACACCAAATGGGATTTTTGGTTCCCCCTTTGGTCCACGCAAACATCCTATTTTAGGCTATGTTCGCATGCATACGGGGGTTGATTGGGTTGCTCCTAAAGGATCACCCATTATTGCTGTAGGAGATGGTATTGTTACAAGAGTAGGCGTAACAGGCGGCTATGGAAATCACACGGAAATTCAACATGCCAATGGATATGTCAGCAGTTATTCACACCAAAGCCGTTATGCACCAGACATCAAACCAGGCGTGAAAGTACGACAAGGACAAATCATTGGGTATGTTGGAACAACAGGAATGGCAACCGGCCCCCATTGTCATTTTGAAATTATTGTCAATGGCGTCAAAGTTGATCCCATGCGCATCCGTATACCGGATAGCAAAGCCTTAACCAATCAAGACCTACAAACATTCCTACAAGAAAAAAACAATATTGATTCCTTGATAAATAGCCCAATAGCACCCTCCGAAGAGACTTAAAGCATGAAAGCATCTGCATTTTACGACTCAAAACATCTAAAAAATATGCTTTAGCGCTTATTTTTTTCAAAGAGATTTCTGCACTTTAAATATCTGTAAAGATATACGCCTAAATATGCCACCACCCAAGGTCGCATAACAATGATTAAAAATAAAACGCCCTCCCTTTTCAGGTTTACGTACAATAGAAAAGTGCAAAATATGAAACCTAAAAAGGCTAACTCTTCTTGTTTATTTGATCAAAACGATAAAATCCCATTATTTTCCATGCAATAAAATCTTAATCAAAAGTGAGTTTTCCTAAAGAACGAAGATTCTAAAACCCATATCATTCTATAAATAACCCGACTTCTTGTTGAATAAATTGCACCTGTTGAATGCTTACGCTGTTCATAGCCCTAAAGGACAGTGCTTCATGAACTTTATAAGCAAATTATCCTTAAGAATATTCGTTACACACTTTTACAAAAACACCACATATTTAAAATTTTACATGCCTGACAAAAAATAACAAAACTTGAAAAAACAATCTCTTCGCAAAGAAATAGAGCTTACTAATATAAATATGATTGGCTTAAAGGAGCTCTTATTCAAAATAAATTTAAATTTTAACTTAAGCACTTTAAAGCTATAAAACATACAAAAAAAGGAGAATTTTAAAAGCCGATAATCGGAGTCAACAAAGCGAAAAACAAAGAGACCAAAAGATGAAGAAGCAAAGTTGCTTCTCTTGAAGACAATTGGCAATCTGATATAAATGGTGCTGTGTTCGCGTTATCTAAGTCATATTTTATTCTCATTTTTATTAAAACGAACAAGCAGAGAGCAAAGAGTTTATCCCTTTTAAAAATCAGTCAGAGCTTTTTTTTGAACTATTCATGCTGAGTTTTGGCAAAGGAATGACAATCTTTGTGCCTCCTAAAGCAGAAGTTTCAAACAGAGGTTTTTCACCAAATTGCATACATAGCTGTTCGACGACCACACGACCAAGTCCTGTTTTTTGTTCTAAAGTTTGGCTTTTCATTCCCACGCCATCATCTTCTACAATGAGCATCAATTGTCCATCTTTCTGGGGACCAAAGGAGATATAAATATGTCCCGTACGTTGATCAGGAAAGGCATGTTTTAAAGAATTTGTCAGAAGTTCACCAAGGATAATTCCAAGTGTTGTCGCATCTCTTGAAGACAGGCGACAATCTTTAAAGTTGGTGTGAATGGTGATGTTTTCACGCAATTCAAAAGGGACTGCCAATTCGACATCATGCACAACAGAACTGAGAAACTCTGCCAAAAAAGTCGTTTCCATATCATCACTTAAGCGCAAACGACGATGTGCTGTAGAAATTGTCTGAATACGATCACGTGCAGCCCCTAGAACAGAACGTACCTCTTCATTTTTACTCCGGTTTAACTGGAGACCCAGCAAAGAAGACACCGTCCCAAGAGAATTGCCAATGCGATGGCTTGCATCCTGCAACAATATTTCAACCCGTTGGCGTTCTTTTTCAGCGTGATTGCGCGCTCTTTCTAATTCTTGTGTTCGTTCTTTCACGCGGGCTTCCAGAGCAATATTTTCGCTATGAAGCAGCAATTGATACAATTTTAAAGAGCGTACATCACGATGAAAACGATTAATAACAAAATAGGCAGAAATAAAAGTACTTACAACGGAAACAATAGCCGCCAATGTCAAAGCAGCCCGCATCAATGCGATACCCTCACGCTGTTTTTGTCGTACCACATCATCCCCATTAATAAAGCTTGTCATCAATTGAGCTAAACGTGCCACAGGAATCTTTGATACTTCAAAAGAGGCAGCATGAGAAGGTTGTTCAGGAATCGCATCAAGAGCATGCATATGGGCATTCATAAGTGCTTTTCGTGCCTCAACCTCTTTTTTAAAAGCCGTAAACCATTCATACCATTGCGGATGCGCATAAACAATAAGTGCGATATAATCGAGAATATCCCCCAACTCGCGCTCTGCATTTTCAAAACGTATTTTATCTTCCGCCTTGCGCGTTTTTGCATAGCTGCGATCAGCAACAGCCATATCAATCAAGCTAATAAGAACCAAATCAGCCTGTTCGCGTAATTCTGAACTTGTATTCAACTGTGCGACTTCTCTATCAACGGCATTTGAAAGCAACATAATAAAAACCGATGCCAAAAGAGCCATAACAAGAGAAACAACAATCGCTACCCACCGCCAGCGTGATATCGTTGCATCAGAAGAAGGCATTTGAGGCATCAAATTTGTTTTTGTTGTCATAGAATGTCCATTGGCGAACTTGAAAGTCGTCATTTTTCAGCACAAAGGAAGGCAACCTTATGGAACATAAAGCCCAAAGCCCGTGAGAAAGTTTTATCCAGGCTTTTCTTGTGTTCCTAAGAATACACGCCAAACACTCTAGAATTTCCTCAGATACTGACTTTACTGTAATAGCTATAACGGGAATAAAAAAAACAAGGCTATCCATCATAATTATTATGCTTTTTTAGCCGTTAAATGAACACAATGTACTTCCAGCTGAATAAGAATCAGGACCATAATCAGACTCACCATCCACCTTGAGAAGCTCTTGTAATCGATTACGCGCCCTGCTCACACGGCTTTTTATGGTTCCAACAGCACAACCACAAATAGCTGCAGCATCTTCATAAGAAAACCCCGATGCGCCAATGAGAATAATGGCTTCTCTTTGATCGGCAGAAAGCAAATTTAAGGCTTTTTTGAAATCTTGCAAATCAAGCGATCCATATTGAGCAGGATGAACAGCGACATTTTGAGTAAACACGCCGTCGGTATCTTGAACTTCTCTTCCCTTTTTACGCATTTGACTATAAAATTCATTGCGCAAAATGGTAAAAAGCCAAGCTTTAAGATTAGTTCCCATCTCAAAACTATCTTGCTTAGCCCATGCCTTCATAACAGTATCTTGGACCAAATCTTCAGCTTTATCGTGCTTGCCACTTAAAGAAACAGCAAAAGCTCGTAAAGCCGGCAACACCAAAAGGAGTTCTTGTTTAAAGTTTTTCGCGCACTTTGACATAAAGGATTCAAACCTTTTCCACATTGTTTAAGCCAAATTGCTCTGCGCGCTCCAACCTCTCTAAAAGCTCGAGCAAACACCGTGGCAGTGCTTCTTCTTGAATTTCCATATAAAATTGACGTAACTTCCGTGCTATTTCGCTATTGACCCCGAGAAGATCATCTCCAACTGTAAATTGTGTGGTGAGATTTTTTTCATCACGGTCGTTCATTTTTCATCCCCCTAATCCATATAATATCAGTAGCACCGCGAAGAATTTTTTCGCCTTATGGTTGTAAATATAGCTGTCGGTAAAAAGTTCCATACAAATCAAGGAACTTTTTTATCTGTTGAGAATTTCAACCAACAAAATGCTTGAAAGGTCAAAGGAGTTATAAATTATGTCATTATCAACGCGCATTGCCCCGCATCTTCCCTATCTTCGGCGTTTTGCCCGCTCTGTCACCGGTAGCCAATCCTCTGGCGATGCTTATGTGTCAGCGATGTTGGAAGCACTCATTGCCGATATCTCCATTTTTCCCAAAGCATCCAGTGACAGAATTGGTACCTATTGGCTTTTTTGCCATCTTTTTGACCAAACCACACCGAACATCCCTGAACCCCTGCCCCAATTTGGTCTTGAACAAAAAACCAGTGCCAAATTATCCTATCTCACGCCCCGTGCACGCCAAGCATTTTTGCTCATTGCCGTTGAAGGATTTCATGAACAAGAAGCCAGCGAAATCATGAACCTGGATACAAAAGAATTCCGCAAGCTTCTCAACCAAGCATCCATTGATATTTCTCAACAAATTGCCACTGAAGTAATGATTATTGAAGATGAACCTCTTATTGCACTTGATATTGAGCAAATGGTAGAAAGCCTAGGTCATCATGTTGTAGGAATAGCGCGCACGCGTGATGAAGCTGTCATCATGTATCATAAGAAAAAACCACGGTTGATTTTGGCTGATATTCAATTAGCCGATAACAGTTCAGGTATTGACGCGGTCAACGAGATTTTGAAAAATGATCGTATACCGGTGATTTTCATCACGGCTTTTCCCGAAAGGCTGCTGACCGGCGAGCGTCCAGAACCAACTTTTTTAGTGACCAAACCTTTTAACCCTGATATGGTGAAAGCGCTTATTTCCCAAGCTTTATTTTTTCAAGAGAATGCTTCTAAAGCGGCTTAGAACAGAGTAACATCTTAAAATTATGATCGTTACGCCTCTTTCAAAGCCTCCCATGGATAGATCTCATATGAGTGCGCTCATGCAAGCGATTCGTGGTGCTGATATTTGTGTTCTCTATCAGGCAACAAATCTGGTTTATTTATGGGCTGAAAACTTGCCGCACCATTTGCACAATAAATGGCGGGTTGGTTGCCGTGACAGTGATTTTTTTTCGCTTGACCTTGCAGACAATATGGAAACCATCAAACTGCAAGTTTTAGCGAGTGGCAAAATGCAAACTGTTGAAGCACGTTTTGAAGATACAAACAAACAAGAGATTTGGTACAAATTTTCTATTGATTGCCACCGCAATGATAACGGAAACATTATCGGTATTATCACCACCGGTGTTAATATTTCCGGCTTACGCCGCCGTGAACAAGTGCTTAAAATCCTTCTTCGCGAGGTCAGTCACCGTTCTAAAAATCTTCTAGCAATCATTCAAAGTATTGCCAGCCAAACCGCCCGCTATACTGAATCTCTTCAGGTTTTCTTACGCAAATTTCAAGGTCGTCTTCATTCTCTTTCTCATTCTCAAGATCTGATCACTGATTCCGATTGGCGTGGCGCTCAATTTCGCGAATTGGTCCAAACGCAGGCTTTAGGCTATTTTATGAAAGAAACAGAACGTTTTTCACTTGAAGGCGTAGATCCTTATCTTTTTCCCAATGCCGCTTTGCATATTGGTTTGGCTTTTCATGAACTGATTGTCAATTCTCTTTCTTTTGGAGCCCTTTCCCAAGAAAAGGGTAGCATCTGTGTACGTTGTGAAATCGAAACAAAACTGAATGGCAAAACGCAACTTATCATCACTTGGCATGAAAATTTTGAATCCGGCATCCCTCCCACAAACAATAAAAAAGCCTGTTTTGGTAGTGCCGTTCTCGAAAAAATCGTTCCCATTTCCGTGAATGGTTCAGCTTCCCTCAAATTGACAAAAGAAGGAATTGTCTATTGCCTCTCTGTTCCTGATACTTATTTTGATATTCTTTCCTAAAAGAGCATTTCAAACAATAAACAAGAGAAGTTTCCCCTTTTTTAGCAAAGTTTCTCATCTATTTTATTAAGCACAAAGATATTTTCCAACCTCTTTAAACCAACCTCTATAGTCTCCCAATAGTTCCCCAAAACCTTAACGATGATAACTTAGCCGCATAAAGTCCATTCCCGCTGTCAATCAACTTCCATCCCTCATATAACCGCATATTTTAAGACAGAAACCAAAACGATGAAAAGCAAACCGTTTCAGCTTTTATATGCCAAATAAAAGCGAGCCTATTACCTATCTCTTTTTGTGTAATTTTCGCAATGCGCATAAAATTTCATTTTAGCAGAATATGAATTTTAAGGAGTAAAGCTAACATCCATCATCACTCTTCAGCTTTACGGGCTTAAAGCATCCACGACAACGACAATTAATTGATAGAAATTACACATTTTATGCTTTTATTTATCGCATTTTTTAATGGAGATTTCCTCTTCTGGTACAATAGAAAATCCTAAAACAGGATACACTTGTGTCTTTCATTCACGCACTTTTTTAATATTTCCCCAGCGCATCCACACTCGTTTCAAAACAGTGTCTGGAAATAAGATATAATAGCCCCCGTAAAGTAAACCATCAAGCACGCCCCTTTCTACTCTACATCCTTCTTTACCTTCATGCCTCTTTTCACTTCATAAAAGTAGTAGCTGAGCATCATAATACCTGTCCCACATGTTATAACAGCCATTGACCTTTAAGAGCGCTCATAGGAAGCATTTCAGTCTTTTTTCAAATGTTTCTTACCAACAGAAAGCTCTCACACACCCTTTATGACGTGCAAGCCAATGACTTTGATTAATTCACTATAGAACGGACATCTCAAAGGAGGAACTAAAAAATTTTGAAACCGTTTAACAGTAAAGAAGCCCCCAGGCTGACAAATTGGAGTCCGCGCTGTCAACCTCTCATTTGGAAAATAACTGATGAATCCCCTTGTTTTTATCCTCTTATTAGTTTCATGTACAGATGATTTTAATAGTTGCTATTCGAACAATACAATGGTTAAAATCTATCCAACGGCTCAAGCATGTGAACAAGCCATGATACCATCCACAAAAAAGTTTGCATTTTATGGACAACAAATTTTTGCCCAATGTATAAACGTACATGCAAATTTACATCAACAAGAAGTAAAATTGATCTGGTCTGTAACAAACCGTGGAAATTTCCTGCTTAAAAGCCAAAACGTGAATAACAAGATATCTACTGTCCACAAAGAAGATATTTTACCAACATCGCTTCCTCTTTTGCATTCTTCTTCCACAAACCTCTTGCACAAAAAACTTTAAAAGCATAAACCCATCAGATCTCAAAAAAATAATCAATGAAAGACATGATGGATAATAAGCGAATGCAACCTTCAAAAGACCATCACACAGAGCAAAACTCTCTGCCTCAAGATCTCCCTTTAGATCCTGCTGTAGAACGAGTGAGAAAAAAACTTATGGGTTTAATGATTATTTCCGTTTTAATAACGCTTTTCCTTATTCTAACCGTACTGTTTTTAATTGTTTATAAAGTAATAACAACCGGATCAGCGCCAAAACAAACAGAGCTATCTTCCTCTCCCAGCAAAAACCTACACGTTATCCATCATACACTCTCTCTACCGGAAAAAACACAGATTTTGTCGCAAAGCCTCTCAGAACACAATATTGTACTGAAAGTTTTAACCCCCGATGGACAAACAAAATTTATGATTTACAATTATCACACCGGTGCACTAATCGCCGTTCTTTCTATTGAAACAACAAAAAAATATCGAAAATAATGCCTCATTAAGCAAACTAACATCACTATAAGCGCGTACATAGCATCCCTGAAGATTTAAACATTTTCCTCTACTTCAAGATGCAACCACTTGGGCAACAGCAGATTTTTCTCTGTATCTCCTCACTTAAATCTCGGAAAAGAAAAAACCTTTCTGTCAACGCATTCCCATGCTTAAGAAAACTGACATCGCTTGGGAAAAGCTAATAAACGTGCAAGAAAGGCATCTTCTTAAGAGCAAAAATTCAACATATTAATTTATAGTGATGATTTATTTTACATGTCAAACGAGAACCTCAAATACTGTAAGATTCTCTCTTTTCAAATCTGTTCATGAGAAACTGAATCAAAATCATTTCCTCACATATCCCAGCAAGGAAATGGATGAATAAAAATACCTTTTATGAATGATCTGGTATCAAAAGAAAAACTTTTACAACATTGAAAATTAAAGCAATAACGCTCACCTTACATCTTTTATTAAGAAAAGATAACCGCTGGATTTCACATGATAAAATTCATGAGCACCATCGTGAAATGGGCATAAATACATTGAACAATATTAAATATAAGTGTGAATAAATAAAACAACGACATTGCGTTCTTCATAAAAGAACTGCCTCTTAAAAGACACGGATGTGTTTTTCTCTGTATCCCCTCACTTAAATCCCAGCAAAGAGGCAATCTTTTCTGTCGACACCCCTCTTTAAATTCCTGATACTGCCCCTGAAAATCCAAAGAAAGCGCAAGAAGCTTCTTGAGTATAGATAATTGACCATCATGATACCAACAACATCACCACAAGCGCGCTTACACAGCATCCCTGAAGATTTAAACATTTTCCTCTGCTTCAAGATTGACCACTCGGCGACGGCGCGTTTTTTTCTGTATCCCCTCACCTAATCCAGGCAACGAAGAAACCTCTTTTGTTGCTGTTGAAGCATCTCCATTACTAGAGCTTTCTTCTGTTGTAAGCGAAAGCTCAAGAGATGATTCATCTTGGGTCCGTACAGTACGTCGACGGGGAGAACGACGTGTTTTTTTGACGGGTTCAACATTTTTCTCAGAGCGACAGTGCTCTTGATCCGTGTTTTCATCCGATAGAGCCTCTAAAGCATTTTCACGCGCATCCCCATTTTGTGTTTTAGCATATCGGCCATTGCCATTTTTTTGCGACGGCATCTGTAATACATCTGTATCACCCTCGACAACATCCTTTTTTTCACCGTCAAGATTTATTTCACTGCATGCTTGCTCGTTGTTTTCATCACGATTTTCATCACCACGATTCTCATCACGTCGAACCGATTGAGACATTTGCCCAGCTGCTGCTAAAATAATACGCAAATAGTGCTCGGCATGCTGTAAATAATTTTCCGACATAACACGATCACCCGCACCTTGTGCATCACGCGCAAGGCTTATGTATTTATCGGCAATTTGCTGAGCATTCCCACGAATTTTAACATCCGGACCGCTGCTTTCATAATTGCGAGACAACGGATTAGGACCGCGACGATTATTATTGTTATTACCATTATTATTGCGACCGCGTACCCGTCTATTTTGTTGTGGCCTCATCTTTATCCCTTTTTGGAGTGTTTGTCTTATGTATGTCTTAATTGACTCTTTCTCATTGCATTACCTTTTGATAATGCTGATCATTTTTAACATACGGTTAGCAAGTTATCCGCGTTTATTTCACTCAAACGAACCCTACTGATATTGGTAAAAGCATATATTTTCTTGAAAATCACAAAACAGCAGGGAAATCGTAAATCAAAAATTCCCTCTTTCTCTGTCAAACAGCAGAAACCTAATGATGTTCACGTAAAATGCCAAGTGTTTTTTTTAAAATAAACCATATTTCACTAAAAAAATAATTATCTTGTGGAAAACAACAAAGGAAAACACATACAATATACCTGACAAAGAAAAAATTCCTGCCCGAGAATACTAGAAGCTTCCCTTTTTTGCTCTAAAACCACCGCTCCCAAAAACGCCGATATTCTCTACCCCCTCGTGCATTTAACTCACAAGCACTTCCATCCCAACGAGTCACTGCGCGAACCTCTTTATTTTATAAATATAGCCTCTCTTCATCGCTAAAACAACCCCTTGCGAGCGATAATCCACGATCGCTTCACAAAACCTCTTGATTTTTATAGATAGATTAATACGAAGTATTATTCAAGCCCTATAATCACCAAGAGATCAATCTTCTTTCCCAAATAAGCCAACGATACTATCACTTTCTATTTTAACCCATGGAATTATTAAGTTAATCACAGTTTTTATTTATAACAAATCGAGCTTAAAAACAAAATATTTAAATACAAAAAAATAACAAATTATAAAAAAACGACCAACATTTCATGTTTTTTTTAAAAATCAGCTTCTTCTCAAAAAAATGCCCTCCTCAAAGCCTATCAATAAGAAGGGCATATCTTTGCTGATAAAGAAAACGGAATGATAAAACAAGCAGATTTTTAAACCCAGCACAGCGCTTTACGCATGAAGCAGCCTCGAATGTTTATAAAAGGAATGTTTCTTTTTTACTCATTTTTGTCATGTCTATTGACTTATGCCCTCAAAGAACGAAGGTTCTCAACTCACACTGATCTGTCAACAATGAAAATTCTTGTAAAATACGTACACTGAATTGATTTATAATGATAATTTATATTTTTTGTGTTGAGTAAGAAAACTTAATACCGTAGGATTTTCCATCCTCAATCTGTTTGCTGTTCAATCCATCTCTTTTTCTTGCATGTTACACGTGGGAAAGCCTGCGTGGAGTAAAAACGATAAAAAAAGACTAAAAGTGCCTCTTATGAACCGTCTCTAAGACTCAAAAGCTGTCAGCAAGCACTATTGAGAGCTCGTAAAGTGTGAGATGGTACCGGCTTACTCTTTTTTTAAAAACGTAAAGATGAACATGCTCTATAAATTTTATACACTTCATGGGGGCTTTACCATTATACCATTCACCAGAACCGTTACGAAATAGATTTCCCACGCCTGTTATTTCCCTTAAAAAAGCTCAACAAATCCTCCTGAGACTTCACCACGCCCCCTTAAATATTGCAAGAAGGCATCCATGCCTTATGTCGCTACAGCTTAAATAAAAAGTGCGATATAACAAGATAAATAAATCAAATTTCTGTTGGTCTCGAAGCAGATAGTAATTTAAGAAGTTTTTATCTTTTCATCAAAATTCTCATCCTTTTAACTTTCCGTATAAAAACTTAAAAGTAATTGCGTATTTTGCCTTTTTTATTTTCTTTCTCATTGAGAAAACAATCACGTAAGAGAAAATAATTCCCATCCCCAGGTCGGACCAACGTCAAACATTGTTTTTTTGCAGTATCAGAAAGCTTATCCCACATTTCACGAATAGCAAAATAGGCCTCACTTTCCAAATTAAGACAATGCTGATAAACTTCTCTTTTCATATCGGGCATAACAGAAGCAGAAATTTCCTTGCAATATACGCGCAGATCAAAAACAGGGATAACCAATTCGACGGGTGCTTGTTGTGTTATTTTTTTATGAGAAGAAAAATAACTGACCACCTTTGCAACAACAAAACACAAAATCACTATACAAAAAAGTATTATGCAAACAAAAGCTATCTTGCGATATAATCTTTTGAAATAAGCCTTTTGCCTTGCTCGGATTCTTTTTTCCATAAAGATTGCACCCTTTAGCATCCCAAGAGAAGCTTTTTACAGTAAAAAATGATAGAAGCGTCTGTGTACACAATACAGGTTATAGCGGCAAACGATCAAGACTCTTATGTCAAAAGACTCTCCTTTTTTTATCGTATAAAATTCTTGTGAAACACTTTTCTCATGCTCTTTATGAAAGAATAGGGATTATGATTTTCTTTTACCACCTTAAAAGACGAAAATTCTTCATCCATGTGGATTTATAAACAATTCGTCTTCTTTAAGACACATCACATTGATTTATAAAGAATTTTATTGTTTTGCATATTGAATGAGAGACCCGCACGCCATAGGATTCTCTCATCCTAAATTTGTTTTCTGTCGAAACGATCAAAACCATGTCGCTTGCAAGTTACAAGCGGAGCTGGCATGTGGATTCAAAACTGTACATAAAAGATACCTCTTATGAATCGTCTCACGAACCAAGGCTGTCGTAACATTGGGAGCTAGAAAAATGTATCAGAATACCAGCTTGCACTTTTATGAAGCATAAAGATGGGGGGGATACCTTATAAGTTTTATACATTTCATCGGGACTCTACCCCTATACCATTGACGAGTGTCCTTGTGAAAGGGGAATGGGATATCCCTTAAAAACAAGTCCGTGAATATGCAATAAATGTATATTCGGGGACAAATAATATTTGGGGCATTCTGTTTTATGTGAGAGGCATGATCCCAAAAAGACACGCTATACACAAAGGCATAAGGCATTATCTGCATTATTTAAATAATATTGCTATAGATCGTTTTGAACATTATAAAGCAAAAAGATGATGGTAAGACGAGTGATTATATGCCTTTATATTTTTTCTCAATAAGGCAGTCTCCCTATTTCAGAAATCACTCAAATACAGCCCCCATCTGGCATACATAAAGTCTAGCTTACAAAAGCTGGAGTCGCACAGAGAGTTTTACCCTTCTGAATCCCTAAGATTCTCATTCTTCTTTCTCTCAAACATGCTGCAGCGTTGAGATTTGATGTTGATTGACAAGAAACAGAAAAAACTCTGTGCTCTCTTAAGAAAACAACGCCTTAAGATTACACACATAATGGATTGAAAAGATGTCCTAGCTTTTTATCAAACACGCCGTAAAACAACGAGCATAACATATTGGCTTTTCTTATCCAAAAATATTCATACCAATTCCCTTGCATCAAATTCCCTTGTATCCTATACGTAAAGATAAAGTTGAAAGGAATATATAGACAACCCTGAACTCGAAAATATGAAAGGAAAGCGTGACACAGTTTCGCGTTCCTTTGTCATGCAAAAGGCATTAGACATTCTGAAACAAGCACTCTTGTTGTCTCGTAATGATTTCTTTTTTCTGCTACCAAACAAAATCCCTTTATTTAGAGAATTGGCTATCACAAGTTATGCAACAAATAGACCCTGATGTATATCCGCATGAGGTTCGTTCCAGTTTACATGATTGGCTCACAAAATCCACTCGTCTTTCCACCTCATAGGATCTCTCTCACCATAGAACAAAAAGCGATATTTTATGACGCTTTATGGACAAAATCCCCACCGCCCGAAGAGTTCATCACATAACGAAAAAAACACCCATCATATTCACCACACACAAACACTTCATATATAAAATCTTATATGCCTTCTATCACCGCACTCACCGCACTCTCAAAAGGCAGTCACTACAACAAGATAAGAGATTACTGATGTAAAATTCCAAACAAAGAAAAGAATGGACTTTCTAATCGAGATCAACAAACACTGTTAAAAACACATTTGCATTTTTGATCATGCTGGCATGTATGATAATGGACCTTCAAATACGCCACCATTTTACGCTTCACCCCATATCACTCTCCGTCAGACAGCAACAAACATTCTTTAACTATTCAACGCCCCCATTATAACCAACGCAAAGAAACGAAAACAGATACCTGCATTTTGATTTTGAATCTTCCCTATTGGGATAAAATACACAAGCATTTAGAGATTTCACTGCAAAACAAAATCACAAAATAAAATGATGAGAATATGAAAAAAATATCCAACGCCACCTCAATAATAAATATATAATACCCCTGCTATTAGACAGAAAAAAAGCCGCACCTTTAAATGGCGCGGCTTATGAATAGAGATATAATTAAATAAAACACAAAAGAAATCAATAATAAATACTTATACACAAATCGTATAATATTGCAAGCTTTTTAATTATATTTATAACACTTATCCAAAAATCGTATAAATAATGATACCTTCGTATTGATGGAAGTTGTTTACAAGAACGGACTTTCTAAAATCAAAACGTATCAAAATACTGTGTAGCTTTATTTCAATATAATCCATGAAAAAACATCCATCATTTAAGTACATAATTTGTAATAAAACCCGTTCTTTTACGCTTGTAAAAGCTGATTTTTTTTTGACTTGCATCCACCACTTCAAAAAACGAAGATTCTTCACCCAATCTGATCTATCAACAACTCGAATTGTAGCGGGATACATTTGGCTTTTCCGCATGTGATTTACTTAAACTTAAAGCTCAACAAATAAGCCCTGCCTTAAATATTTGGCACGCCCTTAAAAACACTTTTTGTATCAGGAAAGCTTTTACAAAGAAGTTTGCCTTCTATCACCACACCTGAAAGGACAGTATTTACAGCATAAGCAGGATAAGACAAATAAACAACCGCTTGTACAATCTCGTTTGATAAGAAAATAAGTGAAACTTTAGCCTTCAAGCCTGCTCCAACAGTACAGCATTGCTCTTCTTTATAAGAAAAGATACAATGATACGCATTTTTTTCTTATAGGCATTTTTCTGCTTTGGTCCTTTTAGCAATTAAAACTTTCTGTTTATGGGATTTTTGACAAATTAAAATTGCGATAAATTACTTTTTCTCTTTTAAAAAAGCGCAAAAACAGCAAATTGTTTATAAATTTAAAATCATTGAGCGCTTTATCCAAAAGCTTTTTAAAATTATTGCAAGATTTTTTATCTTTTACAAACTTCTTTTGCCATGCGTTTCTGTTTGGGCACAACTCCTTTTTCTGTAGGCTTTAAAAATTGGCCCTTAGATTTCAATATGCACCCTAATCTCCCCAACAACTCATGATCAACTTTCCTGCAACAACGCTTCTCTTTTTAAAACTACACTCTCTATCAATTTTTTACCTTTTTTTAATAACATCTCAAACAGGTAGCAATCCACGCCCCACCGAAGATATAAATAAGGTTTATCTGATCTATAGCTTCAACCCATGCATATTGTTATGATCACTCTTTTCTATTCTCTCTTTTTTAACAAAGAAGAAATCCCTCTAGAATGCTCAACACTCATGTTTTGACTAACATTACTGTGTATTTCTAGCAGTTTATGTATTGTTAATCCTGAAAAAAGAGCTGTAGTCTATTTCTGGCGCCTCATTTATTGAAGATAAAAATAAGTTTCCAGCGGACGATGATTCTATGTTTAATGTCTGATGCGCTCACAAAACTATTTTATGTCGTTATTCCACCACTCACAACACTATTAATACTGTCTTAATTCTCTTTTTTCGTATTTTTTTTCTGTTCGACATTGGTAAGATCTAGAACATTTAATTTTTTTTCTAAAGCATCCATGCGCTTTGAAATTTTTGTAATATCTTCATATGTTTTCTTCAACAATGCGTTTAAAGGAGCATGTCCCATTCTTCCGCTAGCATAAAGAACCACACGAATACATTCAGGATCCTCAATATCAGCAATAGAAAATGGAAAAAGTGCCATTATATCCCCCTTTTTGATAAGCTAAACGCGTATTAAGCATTTGAATATCTTTGTTCTGTTACGGCTCTTGCATTCCTCAGACAACCTCAGACAACCATGAGAAAAGCTTTTGAAAAAAATTTCCTCATCAAAAATTTTTACAAGGTATTTTTTTAGATTATATTCTGTTTTCCACCTAAAATGATGATTTACCACCTGAAACCAAAGAAAAAAGCCACCCCCACCGGTCTTCAAACAATGCCAATCGATAAACAACAGTCTGTAAAAATCTGGCTGCTTATCTAACGGATTTGACTTAGCTTCCCCCTTTAAATGCATCCTTTTCTAGAGTTATTCTACAAAAAACGCTGCTTTAAGAATACTCACAGACGAAAAACATCCCATGCATAAAGGTTTAACCGCACCTCAAACAATGGTATTTTACGACACAACGCGATAACCTATTGTCTTACAGATTTTCTCGTATCACTCTCATTCTGTTTCAAGAAGTTGCCTGGTAAGTACAAAATGCCATCTAAGAGAGCTCAATGACTCACCCTGTGTTACAACGCATCGCCAATCTTCTCTAGCCAACAGAGCACCCATTTTGAAAGAACGAACGCTTTTTGCATACACTCTCTACCCAAAAGAGAAAGCACACCATTTTGCCTTTTCTCGCTTTAAATAGACATATCCGTTGACCTCTTCCCACCACCTCAAAGGACAAAGACTTTAACCCCACATCGGTTTGTAAACAATCCAACGACTCTAAAGGGTTTCCGTCTGCTGCTCACTTATATGATTCACAGGCATAAGATTTAACCAATCAAGCCCTCTCCTGAATATATGTCTCTGCAATACTTAAATGGATCAAGTATTGTATGTCTTATTTTCTTTATATCACCATCTTCAATAATAGTGTTTTAATGACGCTGTTTTACGGCATAATAGGATAAAATTTTATCCATGGGCTTTTTGTCATCGCTCACCTGTGCTTTAAATCTAGCGCTTGAAATAATGTATCACGATACCACAAGAGAGAGACATTTTGGATAAAATCTTTATTCCTCAGAAGAAAACTCTATGAATAAAGGAAGATTTTTTGTTCTCGTTTACCCTACCTTCAATAATCACTGTCTTGATCCTCTAAAAAACAATAGGCAAACTTACCTTTACACATCCAACAAAGGCAGCACAAAAAATAAAATAATAAAGAGAGTTCAGTTTTTTTCTAAAATGCCTCAAAACTTTCTGCACAATATATTCTATAAGACTTTTTTCTCATAACAGACATTTTGCAATCATTTTTATCTCTCAAAGCTTTCATTCTCAGGCTTTGACAGCATAAACCACCGCCATATTGACAGGACGTGTTTCATCACCCCCTGTTTTTTGCAACAAGATCTTATGTTCATGCTCTCCCGCAGCCTTCGTTAACCCATTTTGACTGATAACTTGAGCCATATCTCTTTTATATTCACCGTGATTCGTAAGAAAAACTACATTTTTAGTTATTGGCATACTATGCTGGTGTTTGCCTGTCGAATCTGTTTTTCCTTCATGGGTATGAGATTTAAAAGACTCTTCTTGTCGACTTCCCAAGAGACGTCCTTTATCAATTTCTTTTCCACTATCGAGCCCCCGTAAAAACATTCCACGCAAATCGGGAACATTGAATGTTGTTCTCCCATCTCCTTTTCCCCATGTTTCCCCCAAAACAGCAAAGAGATTTGCATAATTCTTTCGCGAATATTCTTTACCATCACATAGCAGCCATCCAGAGGGTATTTTTTCTGTAGCAAAAGTCCCAATAAATCCAGAAGAAAAAGTTTCAGGCAAAGGAGGAAAGGGAGGGATTTCAGGAAGTTTTATAGTAGGATTGGTTAAAAACCAGCCATCAGCATTTTTTCCGGCAATATCACGCGTATAGACGATTTCATAAAGCCCCCCCTTTTGAATTTCTCCGCCCTTTAAAGGCACGATACCCTCTGGAGTTGCCATATAAGTTGGTCGTGGAAGCAAATGATTTAAAGAAACATTTGTTATTCCTCTGTTAACGCCTTGTGCTTTAAAGCGCACAACAATGCCATCCATATAAGTCTCAAAAAAAGACTTTGTTGCCAAACGAAGTGATGTCCTCTCGTTTTCCACATCGACAGTAAATTGTGTTTCAATCCCCCCCCCATTATCCAACAAATATTCTTTGATACGTTGCATCATAGCGCGGGCACTATCATTAACTGAGCTCGGCGGTTGCCCTTCTGCCCAGTTTATACTCTCATCGACATAAGCATTTTCTGATGCGATAATTGACCAATCATAAATCGAACTCATAGAAGATACTCTTTTTGCAAAAAGGGAAAACGAGCAAAAAATGAAGAAAAGAAAGCCGCAATTTTATTTTTAGATGCCGGTATTTTCTCCATTTTCAGTCCTATTTTGTCATAATCAACATGTAATAATTTTGTTTTTGCATTGACATAAACAGCTTCAGGCTTCACACGCAACACGTCTTGCGCCATAACACCCTGATAACGTTGTGGATTTCCTTTATAATTAAAGGTATAAAGTGGATATCCCTTTTTCTGCCCCACAGGGATAATATTTTCTTTTGCTCTCACATCACAAAGCCCTAAAATTCCTCCGACCAATCCAAGTACTTGCTGCGCATCACGCAATGGATCTTTTGTCACAGAAGGCATTGTCGTGGATTTTCCTGAAGTTGTTCCGTAATTTCCAGCAGCCTGTGTTCCTATCTGTAACAAGCGTTCCAATCGGTTCCAATCTTGATTATCTTTTTCTGACCATTTTTGGCGTTCAGCATCTAAGACATTTTGACGATTTACATCTTGAATCATGCCCCCTTTCAAAGCATTGCTTTGCACGTTGCTCTGTCCTTGATAATAGCTATTTGCCGCATTAACCTGATCATTCTGAGAGCGATCAATCATCTGGTTTGCATTCATCATATTGTTAATATCTTGATTATATTGCTGTGCTGCAGCATTTGTTGCCAAGGCGCCTAGTTCATCGGCCAGCACACCGGTATGAGCCCCAGAGCCATAACGTCCTGCCCCAGACATCGATTGATTAATTGCATCGGAAGTTTTATTCAGAGCATTTTGCAATGCAGTATTAAATTTACTATTGCTTCCAATCCAGCTTCCCTTAGCCATACTGGAAAGATTTGTAGCGCTGTTGGTTGGTGCATTCAACCATTGCGTTACCGTTGGATTATTATAGAGCCCTGCCGCTTGTTGTAAACCGGTCAGAGCATTTTTTGTCATATCGCTAAGACCAGCGACTCTATCTCCCTGATAAACATTTCCGCCAATTCCTTTATTATAAAGTCCAAGTGCATCAGCACTCGTCTGTTTAAGAATATCAGCCGCCCAAGCAGGTGGAGCATTTGTTTGTGTTGTTGTCTGAACTTGAGGTGTGGTTTTTCTACTCATGGGTTGAGAACCTTTCTATATTGAATAAGATTACGAGAATATCCGTGATGAGCGAGCCTTTTCGCCCATCCAGTTCTTCCAAACATGTGCATTTCTTCAGCATTAATTGTTCGCGCCCATTTTTCGACTTCATCAATCAATTTGACCAATTTCAGCCCTCCCTCTCCAGCAAGATCTGAGAGAACGACGCATTTTTTCCCCGTATGGGCTATTTCAACTTTAGTTATTGCAAAAGCACTAAATTGGATTTTATTTTTTAAGACCAGCCACAATTGTGCTTGTCCTGTAGCGATTTCTTCAGCAATTTTTTCCAGACAAACATCATCAGGAAAGCGTTGAGCATATTTTTTCAATGCAGCATTGAGTGCCTCTTGATAGGGAGCTATTTTTTCCCAGGGCCATTGTTCTGTCAAATGAGCAGAATACAAATCTTGACTCTCTTGCATCATAATTTTGGCTCTTTTAGCTTTATCACTCATCTCCCCTTAAATAATACTCCCCTACGCATTTCACACGTTCCATTCTTACCGCACAATTTTCAAAAAGAAGGATACAACAAAAGAAGAGAAGCCCATTATCCCTTTGTCACAACAAATAGGAAACTTTCTTCTTTATAAAAATAAACCATTGTGCAGCCTATTTTTCCTTTATCGCAGGCAAGCATGAAACATAACGCACCACCTTGTTCCTTTGTTTATAAAAGCTTGGGGGGTCTATAGGACATTTGTTCTTTAATAATAGAGCCTTGCGCCTATCGCATTCCGGCCTGCGTCAATTCCACATCAAATCCGGTAACATGAGTCCAATTCACCCCTTCAGGAATGCGCAGTTTAAAGCGGTAAAACCGTGCCCTTGCGCGACAATGAATTTGTCCAGTATTATAAGAGGGCTGTTTTTCTGGCAACCAAACAGTTTCCTCTTCAAGAGATTGTCGAAAGCGCATTCCCACAGACAAATAAAACTTTCCACTATTGACTTGAGGCATAATATTTTTCACCCGTGTTATCATGCCATTTGTCTGCCCCATTTCTTGTGATGTCATTACACAAGCCATAGGACACCCAGAAAACGAACCGATTCTCCCCTGTTGATCAAATGCCCCCAGAATGGGTGATTCATTTTTCCAAGCTTTACTATCGAGAGAAAAGGACAAATCATCGATATTCTTAGTCACAAAATCAAGACCTTCTAGGGTTGTTCCTGCTAAGAAAATAGGTAATATCATTTTGATATCCACGAGAGCTTTTGTCCATTTTTGCAATCCCCAATCATAAATGAGCAAGATACGTTTATGAAGGTTCTCATCAGAATCAATCATCCAATAAACACGATTATACACCCCATCGATAGCCGCAGACATAGTATACAGATTATTCTGCCTTGATTTTGCAGTCATCGTTCGATCGACTTTTTCGAACCCAATGGATATAATCTGTCCCTCATTTGTGATTTGATAAAAACCGCCCTCATCGGCAAAGAATGCTAAATCACCCCGACAAACAATCGATTCAGCATTTTTTGCGCCTCGTTTATCGTGGATTTTTTGGAAACTAAAAATAATCTTAGAGCCAGGGATAAAAGAACCGGCATAGATTGCAGAACGCATAAAGATAATTGGATTTGTTGTCTCGGTTGCCCCTTGGACGAATCCGCCATCAGGAAAATCTTGATAATCACAGCTTTTTTTCCCCACGGTCCAAAATTCAGCATCATTTAATCCAGACCAATGAACCCGTCTTGGATGCTCGGTTAATTTCATCAAACAAACGAAATCTCCCCAAATTCGAACAATCCCTGCTTGTGGTGGATTTCCCCCTAAATTTCTAAATGTTTTATCATGATTAATATCAATCACTTGTGGTTTATCATTGGCATTCACCGCAATGATAAAATCACCAAATAAAGCAAAAGACCACGGAGCATCGATATTAGCGAGATAAGATTTTCCTTTTTGGCTAATATCTTTCCACTTCATTGTTGTATTATCAAGCAAGAAGATTTTTTCTCTTGTCCCAACAATAATAGAAACCCCATTTTTTGTTTTAACCGCAAGAGCGCCTAAAATGGGCTCAGGACAAGGCTCTGATAAAGGTTCAAAACTTGGCATAGGGATATAGGAGCCATCAGCTGGTAGCACATTAACAAGTTCATCGGTAAAAATTCCATTGATATCCGCCACATCGGGTCGATAATCAGCGATTGGGAAAAAAGCCATCAAGACCCCCATAAAATCCTTGAAGAGCCTAGTGCCATTCAAAACACCAAGGCTTATTAATTGAAACCACAAAAGCCCTTAAAACTCTAAAGGCATAAAATTCAACAAAACAAACAACCTTAAGTTGATTAACGCGTCGAAAAAAACGATACCATAAATAATGACGGACCCAACGCCATCCACCAGCCCTTCATCATCAATACGCAACGCTCATCCAACCATAAGGGACAAACCAGCCATAAACGATTTGGAAAAAAGCCTTTTAAAAACTCATTGGGCGAATCTTTGAAGAACCTTTTCGGCGCGATGTTTCAATGCGCAAAGCTTGAAGCTGTTCTTGAAAATCTCTGAAAGAAACGGCAGCATATTCAGGATCTTTAAGAATATTTTTATAAAGTTCATATTTTGCCCGTGCTTTAATAAGATCAAAAGCATAAATCAACCAAGGATTATCGCTCTCTTTCAGCTGTTCATCGGCAAAATGGACAGGAGCATAAGAAAGCTGTACAGTTTCCACATGTTCTGGTGTTGGAAAGAGTCCTATTTTTTGATCAAGGCACGTATAAAAGAATGACGTTCCTAGCGCAGGATGCATACCATATTGTTGATGCAACACTTCCAAGGGCTTAAAGAACAACTTTGTTGGTGTTGCATTCTTTGTTGCTAAAAAGACGCCCTCCAAACTCTTTTCTGATTCAATAAAAACCCCCTCTTCTTGTCCATACCATGTTTTACCACTTTGTGTTTTAAACGTCCTTTCTCTTTTTTCATTAAAGAAAAAGGGTTCGCATTCACACAAACGCAAAGCTGTAAAAATTGAATCTTGAATTTGCAGGGAATATTCCGCTGTTGTATCGTCAATTTCATCTTGAATAAGCGCGACCATATAAGCAAAAGTTTTAGAATGGTCTGAATGTGTAAGGTTTAGATTTTTGGGATCAGTAGATAAAGTGGTCATAAGCCTGTCCTTTTTCTGGAAGCATTTTAAATTTTTCCCCCAACAGATCCCTCTTGTTGGGGGAAGTTAGAAAACATGCGCTTTAAGCAGGTGCTCCATAAGTTGGGATGACGATAGTGCCAAAATCCTGAGCGCCTTGCGTACTTCCTGGCAAGGTAAAGCAAGTTTTTTTCATACCAATAATGGTTTTTGCCGCGACCCCGAATTCTCTTTCATAGTCGAAGAGTTCTTCCACCAATTTATAACGTGTCGCCCCTCGATCTTTACCAAAAGCAATCACAGCACTCTGCGCACCAAGGAGAACAGCACGACGCACATTTGGTACAGCTTTATTTGCCGTCCCAGATTCAACTCCTTCGGTAATATGTTCAGCTTCGCGCAAAACCACACCATTATACATACCTAAAGATCCATCATAGAGCGGATTTTTGATACGACTTCCATTATAGATTGCCTTGGTAATGTCGAGCCATTGCCCCGCATCTGTATTGGTTCGCAATTGCGTCACTTGGGTCGGATGGAGATAAAGCACATAGACATTTTCCCCATCAATCCGCACAGGTCTAATTTTTGGATTTGCCAATTTAGCCCGTTCAACAGCTTTATCAATGAGCTTGAGATCAAAAACATCGTTTGATTTTAAGTCTTCATCTTTTGTTTTTCCATTAGGGCGCACAATGCGTTTATCGGTTGGCGCAGTTGGTGCATTAAAACCATAATGGACAGGTTTAAGAGTAATCGTACGTCCCTCAAAGTTAATAGCTTTTGCGGTATATCCGCACACTTGAATGAAGAACATCATACTCAGACGATCTGCATACCAATCAACCAAACCATTTTTTGCCTCGGTGCGCAAATCATGGAGAATTCGTTGTTGATCAATCGTTCCCTCATTTTTGACACGCACGGCATGAACGAGTTCATTAATTGCCAAGCGATCATTGAGAAACTGTAAAGCTTCTTCATTGCCTTCCAATGTCTGCCCTTCACTCACCCCATCGCCGAGCAACTGCACACGCAAATTAAAGCTAATGGCATCCCCACTTGCTTTCGTGGTTTCATCCTTTAATTGTACGATACTGTTTGAATCATTTCCAATCAACGGTGCAATCGGAATTGCTTTTGAGACTTCTTGGTTTAGTAATTTAGACCATGTGCGCACTGCCATTGGGTCATTAAGTCCGATATAAGTTACAGTCATTTTATCCTCTAAAAATTTTATTGACATAAAAAACCCGGCAAAGCGCCGGTTGTTAAAACACCATATTTAATTTCAGATGGTGAATAGGTTGTTCGTGTGTTTTATCTCATTTCTGTTAGCGTCAGCCTCCCCTTATAAAAGCTCTCCTTACCACATCCGTGCTTTGAGAAATCCCCTCTTCCCCCTGCGCCCGCAGCTCTCCACGGTCCCCCCAAAAACACCCCCGCATTCTTGTTTTTAAAATTCTCTTCCCCCCATTAAACGATTAAAAGCAGCTTTATTTTTAGGATCAGAAACCCAAGCGCTAAACTCCGCTTCTGACATTTTATCAAGCATATCCAAAGAAATCGGACCATTTGGTGTCAAGCCGTTATAAGCAGCAAGTGTACGTGCAGAATTTTGTCTTTCCTGTAAATTTTCACCCATGTTATTGGGAACATTTGTGTAGCCAATTTTTTGTGCAATAGAATAAATCACTTCAGCCGGATTTTGATTTTTTTGCGCACAATCGTGCAAGATCTGTTTCAACTCATCACCAATCAACGCATCAATATTTTTAGGATCTGCCATCTCAGGATAGAGCGAAGCGCAAGCTGCCAACTGTTTAGCCCGCGTTTCATAAATAAAATCGGCTGCTTGATCAAAATCATGATACTTTTGTTTAACACTTGCAACAGACTGCTGATAGAACGCATGCAACTGTTCTGCTTCCAAACCAAGAGAAGATTGTTTTTTTTCATTAACAAGTCCTTGTTTTTGGAGTGTTTTTCCCAACCATTGCATATAGCCCATAAAGTCTTTTTGCGGATCTGGCGGACCATCTTCTTCCCGTTGAACTTCTTTTCCTACCTTTTGCGAAGAGTCCTGTTTTTGATGCATTTGCCCTTGGAAATTATCTTCAAGGGTTTTTTCTTCTCTTCCAATTTCACCACCTTCTCCCTCTTGTGTTGAGACCAGAAAATCCTGTTTCAATTGTTTTTGTTCTGCCGGCGTTAAATGTTCTTGATCCATGACGTTAGCCTTCTCTTTTTTTAAACAATAAAATTAAATTTTTCAGATAAAACAGCCTGAGAGCATTATCCCCTTAATGCTTACCCATCACTTGGGCTCAAGCAATGCACCCACATGCTCCCCCCACCATGACGGCAAAACAACTTCCCCCCATATCCCCACCATGACGAGAAGATGCTATCGAACATTTTCCCCAACACGCACTGTCCAATAAAGCAGCTCTTCTGAGATAAAGAGAGGCGACATTGCACGACATAAGCAACATGGGTAACTATGGAAATTGTTTAGATAAGCAACTTCTGATAGATGAAATTCATCTGAGAGAGCACATCATAAAGCATCCTATCTTTGAGCCTTTCCTGTCTGCAGCATCTGCATTATCTGCTCTGCTCCCACATTATTCCCCATCTGCGCTGAAGCATTTTGCTCTTCTTGGAGAGAATTTTGTGCCTTTATCGCAATTTTATGAATGAGTGAAGCCGGTAAAGGCGAATAGCGTAAGAGATCAAGCATAATCTCAGGTGTTGCAAAATTTTGCATCAAAGGAAGCAATTGCATGATCAGTGCAAAAGTACGCTCTTTTTCATTAAGACTTGTTGGCGCATCATCCACAACAATATCATATTCCAAACTTGTCACCATTTCACGTGTCAGTGGAACATACTGGGCATTTTCATCACCAGCAATACGGACCAACCGCCCATCGGACAGATAATTTTGAATAAGATAGAGAATAATTTTTCCCTGTCGTTGCCGATATCGACGCAACCCATCAAAAAAGGAAGCCAAAAGATTAAGTGACGATTGTCGCCGTTGTTGTTCAAGAATGCCGGGCTGATTGACAGCTCGAGTCCCAATAAATTCAGAAGACAATCCCGTCACCTGTTCGAGTGCGCTCTTTGCTTCATTAAACAATTGGAAAAACCCTTGTGGAAATTGTGCCACCGGTTTAGGCTGGATTCTTCCGCCAGACACAGCCCCACTTTTCAACCAAGTAATGCTATCGGCTCTAGCCCAACTCTCGAGGGCTTGTCGATCATCATCAAAAGCATCGCGTTCTGCCATAATTCCGCCTTTTGATTGGCTATTGAGCAAATGCATCACTTGACTAAAATATTTGTTTGCCCACCGTTGGGGATCTTTTGTTGGCTTAACAAGTCCGTAAAAGTGCCGGCTTAACTTATCAAAAGTACCGGTAATACATTCCCATCCCAATTGATTGGGTGGAACCAAGGGCTTATCAGGCGCTTCGAGCAGCTTTCTGCCCAAAAATGCCCGTTTGACAATTTTTCTGTTCAACCTTGTTGCCTGAACATGAGGAAAGGTTTTACTTAAATTTTGGAAATCCTGCTCTGAATAATCGATAAACTTTCCACTTTGAGGCTCGAGAACTTTATAAACCACCTCGCGTTCAAACCAGCGACATTCTACCAATGTAACCATTTTAGGACGTTGATAGGTCCCTCCCTCTTCCCACTCTCCCTGAGCCCCCCTCTCAGCCTGATAGGTTTGTGTCATCCCATTGCTGGTTGAGTGTAAAAAACTCTGATGTTTAACCCAATCAGCATTAAGATCGCTCCAATGAACATTGGGAAACATTTCCTGAGCTACAGCAAGAGGTTTTTCATCAATATACCATAAACGTTGTGCATCAATAAGATTGGTCTTGACAGCACTTGCATCCCACACCATTTTCATCGGGTCTAAGCGTGCAATAATTGGTTTTCCTTGTGGATCTTCTTCATAATCAAGGCGTGTATCTGTCCACCCCATTCCGCAAATAATTGCATCTTGAAAGGCATCGGAATCTTCGTATTCCCCATCGGCTTCATCACGAAACCACTCAGCCGCCCCTGTCAGAATCTGGTTTGCAAAGGCTGCTCCTTCTTGTCGTGGAATAAATTGAACTTGTCTTTTATTATTGCGCTCAGCCCCAATCACGGCATTAATTAAAGGCGCAATACGGTTAAAAGTCATGACCGGTCTGTTTTGTTCGTTCAAAACAGCAAGGTCTTGCTCATTCCATTGCCGTCCATTATAAAAATCGTAATCTTCTTGGGCATTTTTTCGCCATTTTTCGACATGGACAATATCATCCTGATACCAACCCACGAGTTTTTTAAAGAGTGCTTGATTTTCAAGCGTTTCGATTTGATCAAAAGAAGAAAAAGAAGAATCTGTAGAAATATTCATTAAAAAGCCATCCATGAAGTTTGAGAATGGTGAAACGAGCGATAAGGTTTTTTTCGCGCTCTAGCATGCGGCTGTTCATAAGCCACACACATCAGTCCAAAGGCATCGGCCCCATGGCTAGCCCAATCATGTTCAGCCCCTAGTCCGATATTGCGCTGTTCGTCGCGCCTTTCATGATACCAAGCGAGTGCTTTTCTGCCCGCACATGTCGTTTCACGATTAAACCATAGTGCAGGAAACAATCGCCTTACGGCTTCGATACGCATTTTCACAGCGCCTGTTCCTTGATTAGGAATTACTTTAGTTTGAAAACCGGCTTGTTGAAGTGCACTTTCAAAACTCACATTATAGACACGATCTTTTGTTGCGCCATCATGAGGTAAAACCATGAGAGCCTTTTCATATCCCCTTTGAAAGACCCAGCCCACATGCTCTGAGAGAGGCTGTCCTTGGGCTTCATAATAATCGAGCACTCGAATTTCCCGTCCAATAAATTGTGCAACCCACAATGCGGTAGCATCGGCCTTTGCTCCTGTTCCCCCGATATCCCAAAAGATTCTCACCTGCATCAAAGGATCACGTGGAACGGTGGTAATCCGCCCTTCCATTTCGGCTTCGAGAAGACATTTCTGATAATAAGCCCCTTGGACAGCTTGAAGATATTCGCCTTCCCAAATATGGTTATACTGCTCTGGTCTTTGCTGCAAATCGTCCATTCGATCACGATTGAGTTTTTCAGGAAATTGCGGATTATCACGCCAATTAATTTCTGCGCCTTTGATATAGGGATTATCGACATTTCGGAAACGTTTTTCCACGGGTGCATTTTCATGGCACGGGTTCCATGTAACCCATAATTCTGCATTCCAATCTTTTCCTTCTTCACGCAAAGTTGGAATAAGTGTTTGCCAAGCAGTTTCGGTAACCGGCTCCGCTTCATCGACCCAGCAAAGGAAAACGCGCCCCATTGATTTAATACTTGCGATATTGCGATCAAGCCCAGCAAACACATAGACAATCCGTCCATCTTTTGATTTAATATATTTATCGCCGACTTCATAATAGTCTTGTAAAAAAGGATAAGATTCGATAGCGCGTTTAATTTCTTCCAAAGAACTGTCATTGAGAGAATTTTGAAATTGCCTTGCACAAAGAATAATACCCCGTTCTCCAGCCATTCCATGGCGATATCCCACCACAGCCGACATCAAAGCAAAAGAACGTGTTTTTCCAGAGCCCCGTCCTCCCCAAGCAGCTCGCACATCTGCTTTTCCAGTAAAAACAGGAATAAGCTTTGGAATAAGAGCCACTTGAGCCGTTTTCTGCTCCATTTTTTGAGAAATTTTCTGAACAATTTTCATTATAAATTTTCATACTTTAGCAATAATTGCGCTTCACCCTTTTGCTTATCCCAAATTTAATGATCCCAAAGCAATTGAATGAAAAGAGCAATTGAACGAAAAACGCCCTTCTCAAAAGCAGCGCTTTATCTTCTCTTCATCCTAATACTCAATGAATTTCACTTTTTTGCATAAGGACCCCCCTTGACCCCTTGACCCCTTGACCCCTTGACCCCTTGACCCCGCATATACACGATATACGCCCCAAGGTACCTTATATCCCCCAAAAAAGGGGTCCCCCTCTATTCACCACCCCAACACCGCCCCTCAAACACCGCGCCTGTCATCCCCCAACCAAAAGCGCGGTATCCCCAACCAAATCATAGCCTCAGCACATGGCTCTCAGGCATATCCAAAGCCCAACATCCTCCAAGATCATGCCTCTCAAACATCACCAATCCTTACACTTGTCTATCCCCCAAGATACCCCCACCAAAACACATGCATCCCGCAAGCATAACACTTCTCTCAAGTTTCACGCCCCTCACCCATAAGAGGCGGCATCCCCACGTAGGAAGCCCAAACATCTCCCACCGAAATATTCTACCCTCCAGTAAACGCCCAGACATCACAGCTCCCTCTTCAAGCCTCCGTTGCCGAAGGATCATGCTTCTCCGGTTCACTATTTTTTGCATTCACTGGTACAATCTCAATACGCGAAACTGTTTTGATCTCCCCTTCTCCAGTCCCCTGAAGAGGCAACACTTTTGCAAGAAGCGAAAAAAACGGTACGGGATTATTCAGAGCATGATACTGAAGATAAGACACCAACCCATCTTCACCATAGTGATAGCCAGCCTGCTCCGCCGCTGTCAGAAGAGCTTCATTAAATCGCTTTGTTGTTTTATTCAAAGCCCCTTTTTTCCGCCCTCTTCGACGTAAGGGAAGACAATGTTCATCTACCATCATCATGTTCCTTCCAATAAAGAAAACCCAATCCCATGACATGAAAATCAGCAAGAAAATTTCGAGAGCAACCAGCAATTTAAAAAAATGGGACACACCCTAAAAGATAAAAAACACGCACAAAGCACAAATCCTCCGCATCATTTTACAGATCACTGTTTTTACGCTTCTCCACATTTACACAACGCAGCCAAATGAAACTCCCAAACCACCACTCCGCACCGCTCTATAAACACTGGTCTGCAACAATCTGATTTCTCGTCTATCAGATTTCCTTGCTGATGATTTCATATGGCTATCCCACACTTCAAAGAATGATGTTTCATCAAACACGCCAGATAAGCTCTGATCTACAATTCGACTTCAAAAAGCAAATTTTCTCTGCTGGATAAAGCTTCCACCCCGCACCGATTTTAAAATATAATCCAACCTCTTACCCAGTAAATTCCCCTACTAACATCAGATTACCACCCCCCAAACATCCCTATTTTACAATATAACAGACTAGAAAATCTTTTAATTGTTCTTGCCAATCTTCTGAAACTACTTTATGAATTAGCTTGTGTTTTTGATCGTCCACGCAACGGTCAAATAGGGATTTGAAAGCCCGAACGCTCAGTACATAAATTTATCCCGCTTTGCGGGTATCCCGGAATTCCGGGAGCTTTTGCTATGTCCAAGTGCTTGTCAGCACTAAAAGCAAAAGGCTGGCTGAGCTCAGTGCTTTCAAACTCCCGGAATACCAATGCGAGGGCGCTCGCAACCGGAGGGGAGCTTGAAGTGCAAACTAAAAATTCACATTTCAACGACATTTCAATAGGTAAAAAAATCCGTCATAAAAGAATTTCAATGGGACTTTCTCAAAAGGAATTAGGAAGCCATTTAGGTGTCAGTTTTCAACAAATCCAAAAATATGAAAAAGGTTTAAATCGTGTAAGCGCAGGGTGTTTGCTCGAAATTGCTAAAAAACTAAAGGTTCCTATGAACTTTTTTTATGCGGACCTTTTAACAGCAGATATTTCCACAAAGGAAAATGCCTTACCCTACGATCAAGACACCTATAGTGAAAAAGAACAAGCCCTTTTAAAAAACTTTAGAGAGCTCAAAGCGAAAAAACAAAAAGCAGTTTTGTGGCTGATTTCTGATTAGACAAAAGCACACCCCTCAACATCTCTCGCTCATATCCCCCTCGGTCTAAAGCTTTTCCTGCCTGATATCACCGCCCCTAAAAAAACGCTTCACGGCATCGGTTTACGGGACATCATAGGATAACAAACATCAAAACCTTGGGAAGACATTCCACCACTCTCACAGAATTTCATCAAGAGATCTCGTCTGATTTAAACGCACAATTCCGATTGTATCATTATGATACCTTTTTACATTTACCTTGTCAAGTTTTTATATTTTTCTTTTGATATTTTTGTGTTTTTCTTTAAAGGAGCCACATCCCTCAAAACACCTCTCATAAAAAACACAATGTCCAAAACAACAAAAGTTAAAATAAGATTGCCTCTCAATAGGATGACCATTGTATTTCTCATTCACCCACTTATTAGAAAAAAACATCTCTCAGTGCTTCTCACACCCATTTCACGGATATCCCCTATACAAATATAGATGCAAATATAATTGTTAAATTCCGCATAGAATATAAAAGCCAACCACGATTTTCTCTCTTCACATCTCTTTACACATCACCCCTGCAATCTGTTCACAGCCATTCCCACACTCTCCTCTCCAGCCAACACACGAACAGCACACTTCATCCCAGCTTTCCTCCTTCATTCACGAAGACTCTTCCCCACAATCCTGTTACCACTCCACACTATGACAGTATATTGATTTATAATGATAATTTAGCGTTATTGATATTGATTGAGAGTTCCAAACATCATAAGATTCTCTCATTTCAAATCTCTTTATCTTGAATCAATTAAAATCATTCGCTTGCACATCAAAAGCGAGAGAAGCCCGTGTGGATAAAAAACGATTAAGAAAGGAATAAAAATGGCTCTTATGAACCATCTCAAGTGCCAAGAGCTGTCGCAACACCCACGAGCTAGCAAATATAATGATAATGGCGGCTTGCTTCTTCATAAGCGTAAAGATAGGGAGTGCTCAATGGATTTATCGTTATACCATGACAGAAAACACGCACAATATATAAATCCATAAGTTTTTCGATTCATTTTTACAGATTCACGTTTTCACGCTTTTACGTCATTACACAACGCGGACAAAGGAAAGGTTCACCACTCCGCACCGCTTTGTAAACACTGGTCTGCAACAATCTGATTTCTCGTCTATTAGATTCCCCTGCTGATTATTTCATATGGTTATCACGACACCTTAAAGAATGCTGTTTCATCAGACAAGACAAATAAGCCCTGCCCTAAAATATTCCCCACACACTCTTCTCCAGCCAACGCACTTCAACAACACTCTTCATCCCAGCGTTTTCCCGCTCCATTCACAAATACGTCCCCCTAGTTCTCTAACCACATTCCACGCCATGATAAAAGCATACACAAAGCACAAATCCTCCGCATCATTTTATAGATTCACATTTTCACGCTTTTACATCTTTACAGAACGCAGCCAAATGAAATTTCCCAAATACCACGCGATAATTTGATAAAAACAAAACACCTTTCCAACAATCTCAAACAACAGATTTCTGTAAAGATTTTATATGAATTTGAGTGATCAGATCTGACTACTAAATTGGCATATAGAGCCGTAGGACAGAAAGTAATTTTCTATAAGACAGAAACGATAAAAGCGCTACATAACTGAGGCAGAACATGAAGAATTGCGAACCGATAAAACGACACCTTTTTTCATTACAATACTGAAATTGTAAACAAGACGACGGATAATTGTCGACTGAATATGTAATATTACATATGTAAATTTTTATTGATTAATTCAATCCCAACATTTCCCCTGAAACACATTTCTTCATTATCTACTTCTTTGAGACAAACCGGCAAAGGGGTTTCATCTATTATAAGTACGGAAATAATAACGGGTTACTCCAACCTCATCATAAGAAACCATAGACAGGATACCTGTATTTATTGGCGTTATTTGATAAGTCAAGATTACACCATTTTGCTGTTTGTTTGGTTGGTCTGTATAGATCACGTTATATCCATTCCGTCGCAAGAGATCAATAAATACAGGAGTAAAGTTGTCTTCTGTTTTATTTTTTTTCACAATAAGTGTTATTGTAGCGGGCGGTAAAGGTTTTTTAAGATTCCGAACAAAATCGTTAGCAATTAATTTTACATCATCTTTCGTAATATTTGGACTGACATAACTTGATGAATAATTACCCATAGATGCACAACCAGCCACCAAGACAAGAGGCAACGGAAATAAATATTTTGACATCTTAACTCCCCTATTAATTGCATCCTCTCTTGAGAAGCTCCTACACCAGAAATAAGAGCATCCTTTCTAAGAGTAGCACTAACAACATATTGCTTTACTATCAAGCATTAGTTAATCACTTTCTCACTTGTTAAAAAAACGACCACCATCTCTCATAGTACTCAAAGCTTATGCTTAACACACAAAATATATATGTTAAAAGTACACAAAACACATGTAAAGCATGTAGTATATATTTACTATATTTATACTTATTTTCATGATTTTCTGTAATACATATTATTTAAGACAGATTTATCATTAAAGAAGCACAGACATTGGATGACTTTCCAAGCAATAAAAATGATATTTTTTATCCCCATAACATTGAAATTATCACGTGATCGAAGAGTAATTATTATTTGAATATTTGTTTTTTTACTGGGCATTTAGATGCCGACTTTTCCCACTGTCTACCAATTTATACCGATATTGTTTTTTTGGGGGGCGATATTTACTCTCATCATTAGCTGTTTTATGTGTTTTTGAAACAATTGTGAAGCTCTACCCTAAAGCAACGAATGAAATTTCCCAAATACCACGCGATAATTTGATAAAAACAAAACACTTCACAACTTAATTCCACAGCAAGCTTATCCCCACCCCCTTTCATTCTTTCTCCATCCCAGGGGGATATCTACTCCTCACACGCCCTCCCTTCTTCCCTTCGCACCACCCAACCCTCTTATCCACACTCTCCTAACCTATCCATACGCACTCTCTCCATCTTCTATTCCCCCTTTTTTCCCCCATTATACACTTAACAACTTAACACCCCTCTTCCTCCCAGCTTTCTCCTCCATTCACGAAGACACTTCCCCCCAATCCTGTCACCACATTCCACGCCATGATAAAAGCCCAACATGACAAAAAACACGCACAATACATAAATCCATAAGTCCTCCGCATCATTTTACAGATTTACATTTTCACGCTTTTACATCTTTACAGAATGTAAGCCAAATAAATTTTCCACATCACCACCCCACACTGTTCTATAAACAATCCAACCAATCCCCTCCCCACAATCTTCAGACTACCCTTCTCAAACGAGAATACTTCATCAGGCTCAACAAGATAAGCCCTATCTCCTTAAACCGCCATCCTTCACGCATCCCTTTGCACCACCGCCTCTTATCCATACTCTCTAACCATGCGCACTCTCTCCCTCCTCCATTCCCCCTTTTTCTCTCCCATCACACACAGCACGACTTAACACCCCTCTTCATCCCCCTTTCCCCCTCCATACACAGTCTCTTCACCACCCCCCAATCCTATCACCACATTCCATGCCATACAAAAGCCCAACGTGACCAAAAACACGCACACCACATAAATCCATAAGTTCTCCGCTTCACTTTTACAGATTCACATTTTTACGCTTTTACATCTTTACAGAATGCAGCCAAACGAAACTTCTAAACCACCACTCCGCACACCGCTTTGTAAACACTGTTCTGTAAACAATCCAGCTTCTTATCTAGGAGGGCTACTGATCACTTCGTATAATTATCATCCACCCCTCAAACGAGACTGTTTCATCAGACCGAACAAGGAAATTCAGCCTAAAATATTCAACACACACGCGCAAAAAAATATTTAAAGGTAGAAATTGATATGCCTAATATCAACCTCAAAAAGCATTTTTTCACAGCATAACAGGGTAATTCTTGAGATCAAAAAAATATTTTCATTTTCTAAATGTTTTAATTTTTCTTGCCAATTTCCTGAAACTACTTTATCACTTAAAGTGTAATTTTGATCGTCTACGCAGCGATCAACAGGGAACTAAAAGCCCTAAATCCGAGCGTACAATTGAACTCACTTTTGTGGGTGTCCCGGAATTCCGGGAGTTTTTGCTATGTCCAGGTGCCACAAGCACTAAAAGCAAAAAAACTGACTCGGATTCAGTACTTTTAGACTCCCGGAATACCAATGCGAGGGCGCTCGCAACCGGAGGGGGTCTTGAAGTGCAAACCAAAAATCCAAATTTTATCGACATTTTGATAGGCAAAAGAATCCGTCATAGACGCATCGCAATGGGACTTTCTCAAAAAGAATGAGGAAGCCATTTAGGTGTCAGTTTCCAACAAATCCAAAAATACGAAAAAGGGTTCAATCGTGTAAGCGCAGGATGTTTACTCAAAATTGCCCAAAAACTAGCAGTTCCCATTACCTTTTTTTATGCAGACCTTGCTACAAAAGAAGAACTTCCTACACAAGAAAATACCTCACACTGTAATCAAAAAACCTATAACGAAAAAGAACAGTCCCTTTTGAAAAACTTTAGAGAACTCAAAGCGAAAAAACAAAAAGCAATCTTGTGGCTGATTTCTGATTAAGCAAAAGCGCACCCATCAATATATCCTCCCCCTGCCTAAAGTTTGCCATACCTGATATCACCCCCCTCTCAAATACCGGTGTTTTACGGCATATAGGATAATTCACGCTATAGCTCCGTTTTCTGTTTCCGTTATCGCTTTAAGTCAAGCTGACTGAGGATCAGCGGCTGGGGGTTAAAACTTGACTATTCGTGGCATAAAGGGGTTCAATACAGTGCAATCGTTACTCAAAACCATGCCCCCGATTGGAGTTTACGAGACGGTAGAACAGTATCAAGGAGACAAACACCCGAAAAAACAAACATATGAGTGGTTCAGTAAAAATCAAAGATTAAGCTTATAACGTTGAAAAAGCTGCCCTATGTTGGGGTATTCCCGCGCCCCCTGAATCTCAGAAAAATGAGTTAAAATACTTGTTTTGTTGATGAGCCAATCATTTAGAACGAACAATTGCCAAAGAACGGTTCACCAATATCCTGATCGCCAATAAACAGAATAATCCACACAATCCAGAAAAAAGGAACAACTGCCCAGCCGAAGTGTGACCTAAAACAAACGCTCCAACAAAGGGAGCCAGCAACATAGCTAAATTTTGTATAGACTGCACACCCATCCAGAAGCCAACCCAATCTGTTCATTGAAATTGGTGACCAGATAAACAGTTAGACGATATGGAAAAGTAGGCACTCACCATTCCGATGAGAAAAAAACAGAAAAACAAAGTCTGGATACGGAGTAAATCCAAGTAAAAAAAGCACACTGAAATCATTATAAAACAAACCATTGTTGACATTGCAGGCATTAACAACTCTGATATTTTGCCCATAAGGGGTTTATGCTTTGATTGTTGCACACGCCAAAATCCATATGAAAATTACCAATCGCTGAAGCAGATACCAACATCAAAAGAGCCTGTTTATTCATTTTCAGTGCATTCAGGATGACAGGAAACTGATTATTCACCTAAAGATCATGGTAAAATACACAAACATCACCGCCACATAGGCATACCAAGTTGTCCTATAAAGCCTATGCTGTAATTTCATGGTGTTCGCTGTTTTTATCATGAGTGACGAAACAGGTTGTGCACAAAGACAACAAAACACCATAAAGCCTAGCAATGTCAGAAATCCAGAAAACAATAAAGTATATGTATCTGATAAAAACACGCAGAGAGCGTACTCCCCAAAGCAAGTCCTCTCATCTTCGCCATGCTATTGATCATGTTAAATACACAATAGCAACGAGTACGTTCTTTTTCAGGCACAGAATTTGCACTGAGAACGGAAGTTGCTGGAATGACTAGACTATTGAATATCACTTAAATAACTGCCAATTATAATAAATCCTTGCAGACTCATCGCCATCAATAAAACGACAGTACATAAGCCGGGCTCGTAACAACAACGATGTTCGCAACCAATGTATCATATAATGTTTTAATTGATTTTCATTTTTAGGTAATACATTAAATTTAAACGCATTATTAGTCATATTTTCATTAAAGTTATAAAGTATAATAAAAAAATTTTCTTTTTTCTTTTTAAATTTCTTTTCTGCTTGCCATTTCTTTAGTTCTCTGCTAATTTTCGCAATGTTCTTAGTATTAAGAGGCTCTGAAGGTTTGAATTCATTCATTATTTCAGTACCTAATGAAGTACTAAGGTGCGAATTTGCATAATTTATACGTCGTTTTAAATTTTGTAAGTTAGATTTTTTTGACATTGTTTTCCCCAATGTTGGGAAATTTTCCTCCGCTATTGAAGCCCTCTGTTCCCGCAGAGGGCTTATTTATTTATGATTCTAATGTAGACATAATATTATTTCCCATTTTATCTCTTAATAAATCAATAAATTTAGCTTTATCAAAACATTTATTTAAAAGTTTATTGTTTTTAAAAATAAAAGTTTCATTGCTATTTTTCTCTGTAAAAATAGCTTTAATTTTTATGTTGACATCAAACCTCATTACCAACTCCATGAATTTTCATTATGTAATATGATCTATTATTGTTACGCGATCTTGTTAGTTTAACAGACAAATTTAAACCATTATTTTGACTAGGTAATCCAAATTTGGAAACAATATCAAAAAAATCTCTAAATGATGACTTACCAACATTCCAATTGGCTTAGACAGAACGATACTAGGTCATAATGTTGCGGCTCCAATAAAAGCGACATCATATTGATCAGCTTTCTAGGTGAACACAGATACGGTCAAAATCACGATATAATCAATCCAGCCCCCAAATGACACCATGCCATTACCAGCAAAGGCACCAACAAGCGACTATTTATTGCCCCGTCTCTTTGCACCAAAACACGCCCCCTCCTTTTTCGTTAGCCATACTGATTAAATTATCAATTCTTACCTGCACCCTAAAGGCATCATCGACCTTCCTGTAACAAAGCAATTTATAATTATCAATGATAACAAAACCACTGATGATACGTCTTAGATATGTATTAAAAGTTCCACCATTGATTGAACTTAATCTGCGTCTCTGCGAATGACGACAATAAACAAGCCGTTAATCCAGCCCTTGAATCTATTTACGATAATCCCGCGCACCTACCCCCCTCAGCTCCAACACAAAAAACGCTCTGAGCATTCTCTTCTCAAGAGGAATACCCCCTTTATTCTTCTTCATCACTTTTCTGCGGCGGGGGTGGTAAAATATAAGCGCCTGAAAGCCAACGATTAAGATCAATGGCTCGGCATCGTGTGGAACAAAAAGGATAAGCATTTTGTTGTGACATTTGACCACAAATCGGACAAGGATGCGGAGGACGAGTCTCTTTTTGCAAATTTAGCTCTTTTTTTTCTTGGCGCACCTTTGTCATCTTCTCCTTCATTAATTTTTCTTCTGATCCTTTTTTTTATTTTTGCTTTTCTCTTTTTGTTGCTTTTCACCTTGCATTGATCTTGCCTTAAAGTTTTTCTAATGCGTTTATTCAGCCCAATGAGTAAAAACTGGATAGTGATAAGCGGTCAAAAGATCGACAGTTTCAGCCAAAGGCAATCCCACAACATTGGAATAAGAACCCGTAATATAGACAACAAAAGCCCCTGCTTTTCCTTGGATAGCGTATCCACCAGCTTTCCCTTGCCATTCACCAGAAGCAAGGTAAGCCTTCATCACGGAAGAGGTTAAGCGTCTAAAACGAACACGACTTTCAACCAATTTTACGGTTATTTTTCCACGTTCATTGAGCGCACAAACGGCGCCATAGACCTTATGCGCCCGTCCTGAAAGGTATCGTAAACATTCATAAGCCTCATCTTCACCCTCTGGTTTGGGGAGAATGGTGCGCCCCACAGCCACCACCGTATCAGCGGCCAAGATAACCATTTTCTGTTCAGATAATTCTTCTTGACCATTCTGCAACTCTTCTTGACCATTCTGATTATACCAGCGCAAAATTTCTTGGGCTTTCAGCGCTTTTTCTTTTGCCAAACGTTTAGCAAGATTTGCAGGATGTTCTTTTAATTTTGGCGTTTCATCAATATCGCTTGCACAAACTTGCTGAGGATCAATCCCTATTTGTGCTAAGAGTGCCAAACGCCTTGGCGAAGCGGAAGCAAGCACCAAATGAATTTCTTCTGTAAGAGTATCTGCCAAACGTTTTTTCCCCCACTCTCTTATATTTTTCATTTCCACCCCTTCACAATCGACTTCCCTCGCGCCCCCTTTTAAGTGCCCCATTTTAAGCGCTATTGGTCTCCTTATCCTTTTTCCGCATTAATTTACAGTTTTTCAAGGGCATTCAAACACTCACCTTTTTTCACTCATGAAAAGCAAGCTAAAGAACTGCTGAAAAATAATAGAAATAATATGATGGCTTTTAGAAAGAAGAGCAAGCCACCCATTAGGCTACTTATAGCGATATGTAATGCGCCCTTTTGTCAAATCATAAGGTGTCATTTCCACCATGATTTTATCACCTGCCAACACTCGAATACGATTTTTCCGCATTCTACCAGCAGTATGCGCAATAATTTCATGATCATTTTCCAATTTCACGCGAAACATTGCGTTAGGTAAGAGTTCAGTAACGATACCAGAAAATTCTAAAACTTCTTCTTTTGACATAAACAAACATTTCCTTTACAGTGCACATTTTTGTTAAGCTGTGCGTTATTTCCAGCGTTCATATCCTATTTTCTTAAGTTTGTGAATAAAAATTCAACAAAAAGGGAAAGGTTTTTCAAGTTTAGTCTCTCATGTTCTCAAAAAACATCACCACACACACATTGAGACTCAAAACTTTCTCTCCACCAATTTTACCTGCCCATTTCCTCCAATTTTTATAATTATATTGGTTTCAGAGTGACGAGAAATTACGCTAAATTTTCTCTCCCTCAAGCATTTTCCCAACGCCTCTGACTATCCTCCACGACTTACAAACAATCATCATCCCTCCAACTTTTCCTCACCTTCCACACCCTAAACATGCGCCATTTAGATAAATGCAAACACCTCTCCCCCATCCAGAAGCCCCCTCCTTTTTTCAAAAACATCCTTCATTCTTCCCACACCCATCCACGATATGCTCCACAGCCCCACTCTATGCATTTTCCCTTCCAGCCTGACTCATTTTTCCTCCACACACTTCATCTAAGCCACCCTCTTTATGTTGCTCTCCCCACTTTTGAGAACACGATCCCTATACATTCCGTATCATTAACCACAACGCCCCTAACAACATAAAGCCCTTCCTTTTTTGCACATTTCCGTTTTCACGCTTTTACGTCATTACAGAATAAAGCCAAATAAAATTTCCACACCAACACCCGCGCTATTCTGAAAACAATGCTCGACAACCCAGTTTCTTACCTAGCCAATCTCCCCCCCCCCCCGCACTTCAGATCACCCTTCCTCAAACGAGACTGTTGCATCAGACAAAACAAGGAAATCCAGTCTAAAATATTCACCACACACTCTAAAAAACACTTGATAAATTGATATACCTGATATCACCATCCCTCCAAATAACGGCGTTTTATGACATATTGATTTTTCTTGCTAATCTCCTGAAATTACTTTATCACTTAAAGTGTAATTTTGATCGTCCACNTAAACAAGGCTCTACAACCCAGCTTCTTACCTAGCCAATCTCCCCCCCACGCACTTCAGATCACCCTTCCTCAAACGAGACTGTTTCATCAGACAAGACAAGGAAGTCCAGCCTAAATATTCCCCACAGCCTCTCACAAAAAACACTTGATAAATTGATATACCTGATATCACCATCCCTCCAAATCACGGCGTTTTATGACATATTGATTTTTCTTGCTAATCTCCTGAAATTACTTTATCACTTAAAGTGTAATTTTGATCGTCCACGCAATGATCAATAGGGATTAAAAACCCGAAGACTTGACACATAAATTTATCCCGCTTTGCGGGTATCCCGGAATTCCGGGAGATTTTGCTATGTCCAGGTGCTTCTCAGCACTAAAAGCAAAAAGCTGACTCGGATTCAGTACCTTTAACTCCCGGAATACCAATGCGAGGGCGCTCGCAACCGGAGGGGGGCTTGAAGTGCAAACCAAAAATCCACATTTTATCGNATAAGCACTAAAAGCAAAAAGCTGAGTCAAGTCAGTGTTTTTAACTCCCGGAATACCAATGCGAGGGCGCTCGCAACCGGAGGGGGGCTTGAAGTGCAAACCAAAAATCCACATTTTATCGACATTTTGATAGGCAAAAGAATCCGCTATAGAAGAATTTCAATGGGTGTTTCCCAAAAAGAATTAGGAAGCTATTTAGGTGTCAGTTTCCAACAAATCCAAAAATACGAAAAAGGCTTAAATCGTGTAAGCGCAAAATGTTTACTCGAAATCGCCCAAAAGCTACAAGTTCCTATAAGCTTTTTTTACGCAGACCTTGCCACAAAAGAGGATCTTTCAACAAAAGAAACTCTCTTACACCACAATCAAGAAACATACAGCGAAAAAGAACACACCCTTTTAAAAAACTTTAGAGAACTCAAATCGAAAAAACAAAAAGCAATCTTGTGGCTGATTTCTGATTAAGCAACAGCGCAACGATCAACATTATTCGTTAATATATCAAACACCCCCACACACTTCAGATCACCACCCCTCAAACGACAGCACTTCATCAAGTACACATACCAAGCCCTATCTCCTCCCACTATCCTTCACGCATCCTCCCTTCACAACACCGCCTCTTACCCCCCCTCTAATCTGTTCATTCCTATTCCGCCCCCACACTCTCTCCTCTTTCTTCAATGCAACCCGCCTCTTCATCCCAACTCCCCATCCATTCACAGTCTCTTCCCCCATTTATCTCACCACATTCCATGCCATGACAAAAGCATACACAATGCATAAATCCTCCACTCCTTTTTCACAAATATACGTTTTTACGCTTTTACGTCATTACAGAATAAAGCCAAATAAAATTTCCACACCAACACCCGCGCTATTCTGAAAACAAGGCTCTACAACCCAGCTTCTTACCTAGCCAATCTCCCCCCCACGCACTTCAGATCACCCCTCCTCAAACGAGACTGTTTCATCAGACAAGACAAGGAAGTCCAGCCTAAATATTCCCCACACACTCTAAAAAACACTTGATAAATTGATATACCTGATATCACCATCCCTCCAAATAACGGCGTTTTATGACATATTGATTTTTCTTGCCAAGCTTCTGAAATTACTTTATCACTTAAAGTGTAATTTTGGTCGTATACGCAACGACCAAGAGGGAACTGAAAGCCCTAAACCCTAGCGTACAATTGAACCCACTCTTGTGGGTATCCCGGGATTCCGGGAGATTTTGCTATGTCCAGGTGCTTCTCAGCACTAAAAGCAAAAAGCTGACTAGGGTTCAGTACTTTCAGACTCCCGGAATACCAATGCGAGGGCGCTCGCAACCGGAGGGGGGCTTGAAGTGCAAACCAAAAATCCACATTTTATCGACATTTTGATAGGCAAAAGAATCCGCTATAGAAGAATTTCAATGGGTGTTTCCCAAAAAGAATTAGGAAGCTATTTAGGTGTCAGTTTCCAACAAATCCAAAAATACGAAAAAGGCCTCAATCGTGTAAGCGCAAAATGTTTACTCGAAATCGCCCAAAAGCTACAAGTTCCTATAAGCTTTTTTTACGCAGACCTTGCCACAAAAGAAAATATTCCTACAAAAGAAACTCTCTTACACCACGATCAATACACCTATAGCGAAAAAGAACACACCCTTTTGAAAAATTTTAGAGAACTCCAGCCGAAAAAACAAAAAGCAATCTTGTGGCTGATTTCTGATTAAGCAACAGCGCAACGATCAACATTATTCGTTAATATATCCAGCACCCCCACACACTTCAGATCACCACCCCTCAAACGACAGCACTTCATCAAGTACACATACCAAGCCCTATCTCCTCCCCACTATCCTTCACGCATCCTCCCTTCACAACACCGCCTCTTACCCCCCCTCTAATCTGTTCATTCCTATTCCGCCCCCACACTCTCTCCTCTTTCTTCAATGCAACCCGCCTCTTCATCCCAACTTCCCCCATCCATTCACAGTCTCTTCCCCCATTTATCTCACCACATTCCATGCCATGACAAAAGCATACACAATGCATAAATCCTCCACTCCTTTTTCACAAATATACGTTTTTACGCTTTTACGTCATTACAGAATAAAGCCAAATAAAATTTCCACACCAACACCCGCGCTATTCTGTAAACAAGGCTCTACAACCCAGCTTCTTACCTAGCCAATCTCCCCCCCACGCACTTCAGATCACCCTTCCTCAAACGAGACTGTTTCATCAGACAAGACAAGGAAGTCCAGCCTAAATATTCCCCACAGCCTCTCACAAAAAACACTTGATAAATTGATATACCTGATATCACCATCCCTCCAAATCACGGCGTTTTATGACATATTGATTTTTCTTGCTAATCTCCTGAAATTACTTTATCACTTAAAGTGTAATTTTGATCGTCCACGCAATGATCAATAGGGATTAAAAACCCGAAGACTTGACACATAAATTTATCCCGCTTTGCGGGTATCCCGGAATTCCGGGAGATTTTGCTATGTCCAGGTGCTATAAGCACTAAAAGCAAAAAGCTGAGTCAAGTCAGTGTTTTTAACTCCCGGAATACCAATGCGAGGGCGCTCGCAACCGGAGGGGGGCTTGAAGTGCAAACCAAAAATCCACATTTTATCGACATTTTGATAGGCAAAAGAATCCGCTATAGAAGAATTTCAATGGGTGTTTCCCAAAAAGAATTAGGAAGCTATTTAGGTGTCAGTTTCCAACAAATCCAAAAATACGAAAAAGGCTTAAATCGTGTAAGCGCAAAATGTTTACTCGAAATCGCCCAAAAGCTACAAGTTCCTATAAGCTTTTTTTACGCAGACCTTGCCACAAAAGAGGATCTTTCAACAAAAGAAACTCTCTTACACCACAATCAAGAAACATACAGCGAAAAAGAACACACCCTTTTAAAAAACTTTAGAGAACTCAAATCGAAAAAACAAAAAGCAATCTTGTGGCTGATTTCTGATTAAGCAACAGCGCAACGATCAACATTATTCGTTAATATATCAAACACCCCCACACACTTCAGATCACCACCCCTCAAACGACAGCACTTCATCAAGTACACATACCAAGCCCTATCTCCTCCCACTATCCTTCACGCATCCTCCCTTCACAACACCGCCTCTTACCCCCCCTCTAATCTGTTCATTCCTATTCCGCCCCCACNAAACACCCCCACACACTTCAGATCACCCCTCCTCAAACGACAGCACTTCATCAAGTACCACATGCCAAGCCCTATCTCCTCCCCACTNCAGCGCACCAATCAACGTTATTCCATTCATATCCCGCCCTTAAATCAAATTCAAACCAGCTCCCCACACCCCTTCAAAGAGCAATGTTTTACGGCAGATAGAATAATCAGTTGCATTTTTGTTGTCACTTATAATTTTCCAATGACTTTTGAATACCTCTATTAATCTTTTTATAGCACTTTTACTCTTTTTAAAGCTTCTTTCTCTGCTTCTTCTTTTAACTTCATGTCATTGGCGCCTTCATACCTTTCTCTTGTTTTTTCAATCTGATCATCAGTCCCTGCTTTAAAGACAATCATTGTTTCAAACGGACGAAATAATGACGATTGGCAAATATGAAAAAAGATATTCGTGCTCAAATTGCTTGGATCAAAAGCGCTATACCCTGTACTTTTTAAGTCATTTATAGATATCGCTTTTTTTGACATAGCAAGACCAATAACATCGCTATTTTTCTCACCAAAATCTTGTACTTTTAAAAGGTTATTTTTAGCGCCATAAACTGTCGACATATTCATGACTTCGTTAAAAACTTGATCATTTATATCTAATTGAACATTGCTGCCAAAAATGAATATAAGATCACGCAAAGAACAAGCTTTTTGAAAATAACAAACATTGTACAAACGCGAGTGAACTCCAAGACGGCTGACTGCTCGTCGAATGATTTTTATAGCGAGCTCATATGATTTTTCATCTAAACGATGATCACGAATGTCTGGAATGTAGATTTCTTGTGTTTCTTGTAACGGTGCAACTTCACTGTTTAATGCACGATCAATAAGCTTTTCTAACCAATTGTAACTCTTAATATTATCCTGCTCTCGGACAGACGATCTGATCTCTTCTAAAAGATTGTCCAGCCCATACTCGTCTCTAAAAGCACGCTCTCTTCGATCACACGTCATCGTAAATGTATGGGTATTTTCTCGTTTGTCCGGTATAGATGATGCGTCAATTTCTGGATCATTCACTTTAAATTGATCAACGCTTTCTCCACTTTTAACAGGTATCGAATGCTCACCTCTAATAGGATCAAAAACTCTCCCCCCTTGCTCCTCCATAAAAGAAAAGCCTTGTTCAAGAAACATCTTTAATGGATTGGAATCATCCGGTGTTAACGATATACGCTGTATTAAAGAGTCCAAAATTTTCTGTTGAAGCTCAGCATCACTTATTAACGAATCTTTCCTATCCTCATAGAAATCCTTTGAGCCTTCTGGAATACGCCAATTGAAACTCTTCACTCCCTCTGCAAACCAGCTGTTAATTATTTCCTTGTTTGTAGCTAATTTCATGAGATTACATCCCCGCTTAAATTTCAAATGATCCTTTTTATCAATAAACTTCAATACAGTTTTTATTAAAGTTCTTGAAAAAGTTTCATTATCTGTTTTTCTTACCTTAATATTTACCATATTATAGTTTATTGATAAAAATAGACTCAATTAAGATATAGATGATATTTTAATATACACCTCCACTTAAACTTGCCTTTGTAACACGAATAGCGAAAATTTTAACCAAAAACAGGTTATGGGTCTTGTTTTTTAAGTCTTTGTCTTGATTAAAAAACGGCAAAGGAGCAAACTTGATTGTGAAGATAATCATGCTCCATCCTCTATTAACCACCGACAAGAGTGCAATCAATCAAACAATTAAAAAAACTTTTAGCAAAATTTTAAAGCAGAAAAACGCACATCACCGAAAAAATGAGAGAGCAGTACATTTTACGCATCCCCCACCTTTTTCTTAAACAGCAAAAGAACTCCCAATCTATCGTCAAAATATCTTCGTCTAAAATCCCCCACACCACACCCCCTCAAAGAACGATGTTTTACGGCGGATAAACAGCATTTCTCTTTAACGCTTTTACGCACAAAGCAATAAAGCAATCCCGCTTGTGACTTCACTTATAACATTGCAAGAAAATAGCTTTCACTACAAACAGAAGTAAAAGAATCCTAGGATATTCGAGAACGCTCATTTAACATGCAAAAACACCGACCACTCCCTTTGCTTTGCAATAAAACACCGTTGTCTCATCGTGAATTTTCTAAATCAGCACGCCTCAAAGAGCGGTGTTTATCACATAATAGGATTATCACCGCCCTTTATAGCGTGAATTTCTCCAAACTTAATCTTCAGGCAAAAATTCCAACCGATCGCCTTGTTTTGTAATTTTCACCGTTGTTTCATCGTGAATTTTTCCAAATAAGATATTTTCCGCCAGTGGGTCTTGAATTTCTTTTTGGATAATCCGTTTAAGCGGACGTGCACCATAGAGAGGATCATAGCCCTTATCGGCAAGAAATTTTCTCACCTCTGGCTCGATTTGCAAAGTTATTTTGCGTTCATTGAGCAAATTTTGCAAATGTTCTATCTGAATATCGACGATCGCTTCCATATCGTGGCGTTGCAATCTTTGAAAGAGAATAATCTCATCAATACGGTTTAAAAATTCAGGGCGAAAAGCCGCTTTGACGACATTCATGACATCATTTTTTGCCTGATCGGTTGTTTGTCCCTCAGACAAAGCAGTTAAAAATTCAGCACCAAGATTAGAAGTCATAATCAACAAGGTATTGCGAAAATCAACGGTACGTCCTTGACTATCGGTCAAACGTCCTTCATCGAGCACTTGCAACAAGAGATTAAAAATATCAGGATGTGCTTTTTCAATTTCGTCGAACAGAATAACCTGATAAGGTCTTCTGCGTACGGCTTCGGTCAGCACGCCTCCTTCTTCATATCCGACATATCCAGGTGGTGCCCCAATCAGCCGCGCACCAGCATGTTTTTCCATATATTCAGACATATCGATGCGCAACATGGCATTGGAGTCTTGGAAAAGAAAAGCCGCAAGAGCTTTGGTTAATTCGGTTTTTCCCACACCAGTAGGACCCAAAAACATGAAAGAGCCAAGCGGGCGATTGGGATCTTGCAACCCCGCACGCGCACGGCGTACAGCGCGAGAAACAGCTTGAACAGCCTCTCCCTGACCAATCACACGTTTGCTAATTTCATCTTCCATCCGCAACAGCGCCTCTCGTTCTGCCTCCAGCATCCGATCAACAGGAATACCAGTCCAGCGTGAAACAATCCGTGCCACATGTTCAGCAGTGACCGTCTCTTCAACGAGATGATTTTGTTGATCATCATTTTCAGCAATGCTCAATTGTTTTTCGAGTTCAGGGATAACGCTATAAGCGAGCTCACCAGCTTTTTGGAATTGTCCATCACGTTGTGCAATAGCCAAAGCATTGCGGGCTTCTTCGAGTTGTTTTTTCAAATCGGCCGCATGTCCTAATTTTTGCTTTTCAGCCTGCCAAGCCGTTGTCATCTCAGCAGACTGTTGTTCCAATGTTTTCAGTTCCTCCTGCACATTTTTCAAACGTTCTTTTGCTGTTGGCTCGACGTCTGTTTTCAAAGCTTCACGTTCAATTTTCAACTGTAAAATACGCCGATCAAGAGCATCGAGTTCTTCCGGTTTTGAATCGACCTGCATCCGCAACCGCGCAGCCGCTTCATCGATAAGATCAATAGCTTTATCAGGCAAGAAGCGATCCGTAATATAACGGTTAGACAAACGCGCCGCCGCAATCAAAGCACTATCTGCGAGGCGCACTTTGTGGTGTTGTTCATATTTTTCTTTAATACCGCGCAAAATAGAGATAGTATCCTCTAAAGAAGGTTCAGGCACAAAGACAGGCTGAAAGCGACGTGCAAGAGCAGCATCTTTTTCGACATACTTTCGATATTCATCCAAAGTCGTAGCCCCCACACAGTGGAGTTCTCCGCGTGCGAGAGCAGGTTTTAGCAAGTTGGAAGCATCCATAGGACCATCGGATTTTCCAGCACCAACGAGATTATGCAATTCATCGATAAACAGAATAATTTGACCATTTTCAGCTTGTACCTCTGCCAGCACCGCTTTAAGGCGCTCTTCGAATTCCCCACGATACTTTGCACCAGCGATAAGTGCTCCCATATCGAGCGCATGAAGCTGTTTATCACGCAAAGTTTCAGGCACATCACCATTAACAATGCGCAATGCCAATCCTTCCACAATAGCTGTTTTCCCCACCCCTGGTTCACCGATCAACACAGGATTATTTTTGGTACGCCGTGAAAGCACCTGAATAGTGCGGCGGATTTCCTCTTCCCGCCCAATAACAGGATCAAGTTTTCCTTCGCGGGCATCTTTTGTCAAATCACGAGCATATTTTTGCAAAGCATCATATTGGCTTTCGGCATGGGGGCTTGTTGCTGTTTTCCCCTTTCGCAAATCATTGATAGCCTGATTAAGCGCTTGCGCTGTCAACCCTCCACTTGTGAGAATATCAGAAGTTTTTGCGGTCTTTTCCATGATCAGCGCTTGCAACACACGCTCCACAGTCACAAATTGATCACCAGCTTTTTTCGCCAGATCTTCCGCCATGTTAAAGACTTTTGCCAACGGTTGAGACAAATAGAGCTGTCCATTTCCCCCTTGTACTTTAGGCAAAGCATCAAGTGCTTCGTTAAGCGCCTTTCGAATAAGAGTAAGATCACCACCCGCTTTTTGGATCAGTGATGCTGCCAACCCTTGAGAATCGTCTAACAACACTTTCAACAGATGCTCCGGCAAAAACTGCTGATGATCAGAAGAGAGGGCACCACTTTGTGCTGATTGTAAAAAACCTTGCAATCGTTCGCTATATTTTTCCAAATTCATTTTTTTTCCTTAAATCTCAAGCCACCACCGCACTTTAAACTCCCCCAACATTTCACAAAAGAGGCATCTCAAAGGACCGACCAATCCCCACCAAACACCGCAAATGATGCCGCATGAAGAAGAACCGTAGTGCTAAAAAGAATATGGGTCCTCACAAGCCCTATAGCAAGAGGGAGAGAAAGGCGCGCTGTCATTTTTAAATAAAAACTGCAACTCCCCTATAACCTCACCATCACCCCCCCTCACCATCACAGTCTCTTCCACCCCCCCCAATCCTCGCACCACATTCCATGCCAGACAAAAGCCCAACATGACAAAAAACACGCACAATATATAAATCCACAAATCTCCGCATCATTTTACAGATTCACATTTTCACGCTTTTACATCTTTACAGAAAACAACCAAACGAAAGGTTTACCACCCCGCACCGCTCCATAAACAATAGTCTGTAAATATTTCAAATGCTTGCCTAGCAAGTTTCCACCACCGACCACTCATTCGTTTCAGATCTCACCCTTCAAAGAGCGGTGTTTTACATCATGAATAGGATAATTAACGAACCGTCTTAGAAAAAAGAAACGGCATGGAGATATCAAATATATCAATGGTCGTCATCTACTGTCGTATTAAGGGGTGTTAACTCTTTATTTTTCTTAATTTTTACAACGCCAATCATTCCAGTGGAAATAATGAAGGCAGACATCGCTAAAAAAGAGCTCATCAATCCCACGAGTGCAAAAAATCCAGCAATAAAGCCAGACACTGCTTCCGCAGAGTTCGCTAAAGTTGAAAAAGTTCCAAAACTTTTACCAAAATCTTCACGACGAGAATATAATTGAATAGCTGAAACTAAACTAATATCCACAAATGCACCAATAAATCCTAAAACAAAGGCTAGCCCTAAAATTAGTTTTAAATAAAGTTCTGCTGCTAAGGGCATAACAAACAGAATAACCCCATACAGAAGCCAAAATACCATAAGCTTCAACGATGTAACCTTGAATATAATTTTACTATATAACAAACCACCGACAATAGTTCCAACAGCCATGAGAGAAAAAAGTGAACTCACAAAGCGTTCCTCTCTCCCTATAGAGAGAACAAAAGCTGGAATTAAAAATCTTAAAATTGCCCCCGTAAAGAGAATAGCAAACGACGAGCCAACGAGCGTAATAAATAAATGTTTATTTTCTGTAGAAATATATTTAAGATAGGAAGTTGTTTCTCGATAAATTTTTATAAAATTGAATGGTTTATTCTCATTTGAATTTAAATTCATGAGATTAAACAACACGATAATAGATATAAAATAGGTAAAAAAATCAAAAATGAGTACTGCCGATTTATTTGCTAAAAAAAGCAGTAGAGAACAAACCAAAAGCCCCATAACGGATGCAGTTTCCTCTATAATTTGTGCAATGCTATTTGCCTTTGTCAGATCCTTTGCTGAAAACATCCTAGGAATAGCAGCTTGAAAACTTGGTTGAAAAATACTTCTTCCTATCGTTGTACATATTGCTGCGAAAATAAGCACAATAATATTTGCAGTCCCTGTTATAGTGGTTATAAAAACGAATAATGAGGCGAATAGTCTCACCAATTCACTTAAGATCATATTTTTCTTCAGAGAAAAATTATCCGCTAACCAACCTCCTATAGGTCCAAAAAAGAGAAAAGGGATAAATCGAAAAAAATATACAAGACCTGTAAAAAAGATGTTATCTGTTAATTCTAAGACCAGTAAAATAAAAACAACTTCATAAGCATAATCACCAACTTTAGAAATAAAGAGAGAAAAAAAAGAGCTAAAGGACTCTTTTCTAAAAATAAATTCATATCACCCACCCGATATTAAACTTTTCTACAGTTAAAGTTACGCGTCTTTTAATACAATTGGTGATATGAACTTCAAAGGAACGCCCAATCAGTTTTCAAAATACCCCCGCCTAATAAAGTATCCCATACCTGATATCGACCCCAAAGAGCAGTGTTTTAGGGTATGATTGGATAAATTTATCATAGAACAGTGTCTTAACAAAAAAATCTTGAGATATTGTCTAGTATCGCGGACAATCAAATAACTGCCGTTTAACAAAGAAGCCCTCAGATAACACAGAAAGCTTGAAAACAGAGGCTATTTAAATATTGAATACCAACACAATGTCAAAAAAGCGAGATCAATCATTGCTATACCCCACTCATTCCCATACCAATGACACCATCACGATCTTAACTTACGTGTTAGGACAGGAGTCTTGCTGACTGCCCATTTTGGGTTAACAGGTCTATTGCTAATTTATCAAATGAAACAAAGGTTTCACCGCCTAGCCAATGCCCCTCATAAGATATAATTCCATCAGCAAAATCTCCACCAGCCTCAAGCATAGCAAGTCCTGCTTCAACAGCAGGTCGATTCATGACAACCTTACCAGTTGCTAGCAGATCACGGACCATCAAAGCGACATCTTCTTTTGATAATTTTGCCCCGCGGCAAAGTATCCAAACAAGTTCGCAAAGACAAGGCAAAGAAATAGCTATGAGAGAAGCTTTTCTTAAGATCTTACTTGCTATTTCACCTTGCTTTTTATCATCTTGTAAAACAGCGCGGGCTAGAACATTTGTATCTACAGAAATCTTCATTTTTTCCCCGCCCAACCAGAAGCAGCAATTTCGTTCATTTCTTCAATGGTCAGTGGTTTTTTTAGTTTTCCAGCAAATCGTCCGATAAAGCTCTCAATTGTGCTTGTAGGCTGTGCTGCTTTTATACGAAGTTCACCACCTGGTAACTTGTCAAAGTTGATCCGCTCACCTGGTTTAACACCAAGGTGCTGAAGTAAATCCCGCTTCAGCGTCACTTGTCCTTTTGCTGTAACAGTTAATGAAGCCATAGAAAAATCCTCTTCGTACAGGTATCGTTATTGAATATATATAAAAATAATGAAAAATTCAATTACTTTCTTAAAATTGGCAAAGAGCTATAGGGCTAATCCTAAACGTAAGGAATTGTAAAATATATTCGTTTTCATACCGGAATATATACCTGATTATACCGGAAAAACACGCATCATTGAAAAAATGAGGCAAGCAGTGCGTTTATACATCCTTCATCTTTTGCTTAAACAGCAAAGAAACTCTAATCTGTCGTCAAAATATCCCCACCTAAAGTTTCCCATCTGATATCATCACACCCCAAAGAACAGTGTTTTAAAAAGCGCGACAAACAAGTCCTCCCTAAAATATTCAACACACACACGTGCACAAAAAACACTCAAATTGGCAATCTATATACCCAATATCAAACCTTAAAGAGTAGTTTTTTACAGCATAATACAGCAGAACAGGATAATTGTTGAGATCCAAAAATATTTTCATTTTCCAAATGTTTTTATTTGGATTGCCGATTTTCTGAAACTGCCTTATGAAGGAATACTGTAAGTTTGGTCGTATACGCGACAACCAATAGGGAAGACAAGCCCTAAACCCTAGCGTAAAAATAAACCCGCTTTGCAGGGTTCCCAGAATTCCGGGAGTTTTTGCTATGTCCAAGTGCTCTCAGCACTAAAAGCAAAAAGCTGATTAGAACTCAGTGCTTTCAACCTCCCGGAATACCAATGCGAGGGCGCTCGCAACCGAAGGGGGGGGCTTGAAGTGCCAACTAAAAATCCAAATTTTATCGATATTTCTGATTAAGCAAAAAACGCGATTTATAATCCATATTTTGCACTTTTTTAAAAAGTACTCAATCTTATAGTCTTTGAGATTATTTTAATTTTTCTTGCCAATTTCCTGAAACTACTTTATGAATTGATCTGTGTTTTTGATCGTCTACGCAACGGTCAATAAGGAGTTGGATTCCTTAAAACTTAACACATAAACAATTATGGCTATCCCGGAAATTCCGGGGGCTTTTGTTATGTCCAAGTGCTATAAGCACTAAAAACAAGAGACTGTTTAAGTTCAGTGAATCCAACCTCCCGGAATACCAATGCGAGGGCGCTCGCAACCGGAGGGGGGCTTGAAGTGCCAACTAAAAATCCAAATTTTATCGATATTTCTGATTAAGCAAAAAACGCGATTTATAATCCATATTTTGTACTTTTTTAAAAAGTACTCAATCTTATAGTCTTTGAGATTATTTTAATTTTTCTTGCCAATTTCCTGAAACTACTTTATCACTTAAAGTGTAATTTTGATCGTCTACGCAACGATCAATAGGGAAAACAAGCCCTAAACCCTAGCGTACAATTGAGCCCACTTTTGTGGGTTTCCCGGGATTCCGGGAGTTTTTGCTATGTCCAAGTGCTCTCAGCACTAAAAGCAAAAAGCTGACTAGGGTTCAGTACTTGTTACTCCCGGAATACCAATGCGAGGGCGCTCGCAACCGGAGGGGGAGCTTGAAGTGCAAACCAAAAATCCAAATTTTATCGATATTTTGATAGGCAAAAGAATCCGTCACAGACGCATTGCAATGGGGCTTTCTCAAAAAGAATAAGGAAGCTATTTAGGCGTCAGTTTCCAACAAATCCAAAAATATGAAAAAGGCTTCAATCGTGTAAGCGCAGGATGTTTACTCAAAATCGCCCAAAAAGCTACAAGTTCCCATGAGCTTTTTTTATGCAGACCTTGCTACAAAAGAAGATCTTTCAACAAAAGAAACTCTCTTACACCACAATCAATACACCTATAGCGAAAAAGAACACACCCTTTTGAAAAATTTTAGAGAACTCCAGCCGAAAAAACAAAAAGCAATCTTGTGGCTGATTTCTGATTAAGCAACAGCGCAACGATCAACATTATTCGTTAATATATCCAGCACCCCCACACACTTCAGATCACCACCCCTCAAACGACAGCACTTCATCAAGTACACATACCAAGCCCTATCTCCTCCCCACTATCCTTCACGCATCCTCCCTTCACAACACCGCCTCTTACCCCCCCTCTAATCTGTTCATTCCTATTCCGCCCCCACACTCTCTCCTCTTTCTTCAATGCAACCCGCCTCTTCATCCCAACTCCCCATCCATTCACAGTCTCTTCCCCCATTTATCTCACCACATTCCATGCCATGACAAAAGCATACACAATGCATAAATCCTNACTCTTCCCCCATTTATCTCACCACATTCCATGCCATGACAAAAGCATACACAATGCATAAAGTCCCAGCTTCCTTTTTCACGAATATACGTTTTTACGCTTTTACGTCATTACAGAATAAAGCCAAATAAAATTTCCACACCAACACCCGCGCTATTCTGAAAACAAGGCTTTACAACCCAGCTTCTTGCCTAGCCAATCTCCCCCCCACACACTTCAGATCACCCCTCCTCAAACGACAGCACTTCATCAAGTACCACATGCCAAGCCCTATCTCCTCCCCACTATCCTTCACGCATCCTCCCTTCACACCACCGCCTCTTACCCCCCCCTCTAATCTGTTCATTCCCATTCCGCCCCCACACTCTCTCCTCTTTCTTCAATGCAACCCGCCTCTTCATCCCAACTTCCCCCCCATTCATAGAGTCTCTTCCCCCATTTATCTCACCACATTCCATGCCATGACAAAAGCATACACAATGCATAAAGTCCCAGCTTCCTTTTTCACGAATATACATTTTTACGCTTTTACGTCATTACAGAATAAAGCCAAATAAAATTTCCACACCAACACCCGCGCTATTCTGAAAACAAGGCTCTACAACCCAGCTTCTTACCTAGCCAATCTCCCCCCCCACGCACTTCAGATCACCCTTCCTCAAACGAGACTGTTTCATCAGACCAGACAGATAAGTCCAGCCTAAATATTCACCACACTCTCTCCTCTTTCTTCAATGCAACCCGCCTCTTCATCCCAACTTCCCCCATCCATTCACAGTCTCTTCCCCCATTTATCTCACCACATTCCATGCCATGACAAAAGCATACACCACGCATAAAGTCCCAGCTTCCTTTTTCACAAATATACGTTTTTACGCTTTTATATCTTTACAGAAAGTAGAAAATCTGTAAAAACGCATTCCACAATAACCTTTTCAACAACTGTCCTTAAAATCTCGCCTCCCTTTTCATTTAAATCCCCCTATTTCACTTAAATCATAGATATAAATACGCCCTATTATTGTATTGACCAGCATAAACTTTTCAACAAATTCTAGTTATCCAAAGGGTTCATAAGAAGCATTTACGACTTTTAAAAGAATTTTTATTTACATCCAATGCTTTCTTGTAACTTGATTGACTATAAGAAAATTTGAAATGAGAAAACCTTTTCGTTTTTCTCATTCAACATCCGCAACGATCATTTATCCTTATAAGTCAATATTTTTTTGTAATACAAAACGCGCCAAAAGGAATATACTTGCGTTGCCTATTCACGCGCGTGTTTTAAAGACAGATCTTTCAACGCTCGTCACACCCCTTTCGCGAACGCTATCCGTGAAGGAATGGTAAAGCCCCCATGAAGTGTATAAAATCCATTCAGCCCCCTATCTTTACGCTTATGGAAGAACACGACGGCACCATCACAAAAAACCTGCCAGCTCCCCATGTTGCGGAAAGCCTTTGGTTCGAAAGACGATTCATTAAAGGCATGCCTTTCTTGTACAGTTTTTATCCACATGGCCCACCCGCTTATAATGGACAAGAAAGTAATTTTAATTGATTCAATATGAAAGAACTGGTGATGAGAAAATTTTATTATATTCAGCGTTGTGCTTCACGTTAAAAATGGTAATTTACCATCATAAATCAATATCTTAACAAAGAAGAGAGTCATCATCAAAACGCTTTACCTTTTTTAAAAAAAAGGCTTCACACTGAGAAAAAACATCTAAAAACTAGATAAAAAAAAAGGTTTGCCTTTAATAAACAAACCTCTGCAGAAAATTATTCAAATAATTTTCGAAATTTTAAATTAATCCCTCTAGAAACAGTAAAGATACTTTAGAAGCACCAAGATGCTTTAGAAGCTTCAAAATGAATACAAAAACTTATTTAGTACAACTTTAAAAAAAATCAAGAATAAAAATTTTTTATCGTTAATGCGCCTTTAAAAAGGAGGCTTCTTAGCCCACGCGGCTCAACCATCTGGAGCTGCTCTACAAACGCCTCCAACCAATCCCTTCATCTCGCTCAAAAGACAGTATAAAAGGTTCACGAGAGCAAGTCTTCGCTAAAAAAATATCAATCGCAAGTGCTCATAAAAGCCAGCGTTGGCATAAAAGATCAAATTATCAAAAATCTTACTGAAACGTCTTCCCAATAAATAAAAAAGAAGCGGTTAAATATTTCCGCCTCTTTAACAATAAAAATTATGATGAGGGATTATTAAAAAATTTCAAGACTAAGAAGGGAACCAATTTGATAACAATTCATACCTTACAGGATCATCGGCACATTGTCCACCACCACATTCCAGTATGGTAGAAACCAAATTTGCCGCAATCAAAAACACAAATAAAAAACTTGCCGTTTTACTCAAGAATGGAAAAGGAGAAAATTCTTTGAACTTGTGTGCCATTTCGCCTAAAATCATAACAAATGAAACAGCAAAGATACAAAGAACAGAAATAATGAAAGCCCAAGTATAAAAATGCAATCCAAAGAACGTTGAACCATACCCCAAATCATCGGGTGTGATATGCAAAAACACTTGCCGTGCTGCAACGGCACTCGTTACCATACAACCGATAATAACCATACCATAATGGGTATTTTTCACCTTATGGTGAATATTGAGCAAGAACCCACAACCTGCCAGAATCAATCCAACGCGCTGCAGCAAACAAAGGGGACAAGGTAACTCAAACTTTACCAATTGATAATAAAAAGCTACCACCAAGACAATGGATAACCCAATGAGTCCTAGCGTATTCATAAATATGATGAAGTGAGGATTTTTTTCAACATGTTCCATGGCTATTCTCTTAAAAAGATAAATTTAAAGTAGAAGTTGCGTGATGATTAAAAGTGAGAAGAATGACAACGAATAAAATTGCCCACAAAACATAACTTATATTTTTTTTGCCATACATAGTCGTTATTGCAGTACCTAAAGCGATTAAAAATGGAAAAAACATAGCTTTTAAATCTCCTTTACATCCAGTGTTTAACTCTTAATTTACTTCAGCGTTCACCATATTATAAAATTAGGCAAAAAAGAGACCATGGATTTATTATGCACAATTCGTCATTCCCTTTTCTTATCATTATATTTAAGTGAAAAAACGCAAAACCATATAATCGCTAAAAAACACATCTCAACAAAAGCACAAAAGCATTGATTATTCGCTTCCCTTTATATCAGCTATTATTAAAGATATATCAACGATTATAAAGAGCATATTCCCCCACTCATAAAAGAATTATTTGAACAGCAAAATAAATAGCCTTTGAAATTAAGAGATATCCATCTCTTTTTCTCATAAGCAATGTTTCAAATTGCAGCAGATTTTACAGTATATGGTGATCGTGTTTATTTTAGCAAATAAAAAATGAGACATTAAAAAAAAACTTCCCATCACAATGGCTTTCCTCCAATGTATTTTTCCTCTTATCTTAAATAAACGACAACCCCTCAGCTCAACAGCCTCATGGTCCAACACCACCCCCCTAAAAAGAAGTGCTTCATAACCTTCAATACTTTAGTTTTTCATCACTCGTGATCCCCCTTTAAATTTTTAGCTTTCCATCTTAATTGAAAAATAACTGTTTCTCTATCATCAATTGACTTTGCAAAGAGAATATAAAACTTTAAAAAATAATGATAAAGAATCGCATTGAACCTGTGAAAAGGATGGTGAATGATGAAAAAATCATGTGATGTCGCGATTTTAATGGGGAGCCAATCGGATTGGCAAACGATGTGCCATAGTGCAGATATCTTGACGAATCTTGGTATTTCTCATAGTTCGCATATTGTCTCAGCACACCGAACCCCTGAACGCCTTTATCAATTTGCAAAAGAAGCAAAAGAAGCAGGGTTTAAAGTTTTAATTGCCGGTGCAGGGGGTGCAGCGCACCTTCCTGGTATGCTAGCAGCCCTTACTCCTCTTCCTGTTTTTGGCGTTCCAGTACATTCTCATTCTCTTTCTGGTCAAGATTCTTTGCTTTCAATTGTGCAAATGCCAGCAGGGATACCCGTTGGCACATTAGCAATTGGCAAAGCAGGCGCAATTAATGCAGCACTTTTAGCCGCAGCCGTTATGGCCATTTATGATCATGATCTCGCTCAACGTTTACAAGATTGGCGTCAACAACAAACAGCCAATGTCGCCCAAACGCCTGTAACGGAGATTTAAAATGACACCGTTCCCCCCTCACTCATCCAACATCCCCTCACCTAATATGTTACCTCCAGGCAGCGTCATTGGTTTAATCGGCGGCGGACAGTTAGCACGGATGCTCGCCATAGCGGCTGCAGAATTAGGATTTCGAACAGTTATTTTTTGCCCTGAAGCCGATTGCCCAGCCGCTCAAACAGCAAACAGCCATATTGTTTCCTCCTATGATGATACATCAGCTTTAGATCATTTTATTTCTCAGTGTGATGTTGTCAGCTATGAATTTGAAAATCTTTCGCTTCAAACGGTTCAATATGTAGAGAAGAGTAAGCCTGTTTATCCTTCTTCCAAAGCATTAGGGATCACGCAAGATCGACTTTTTGAGAAGCAATTTTTACGTGATCAAGGGATTGGCACCGCCTCATGGTATACTGTTGACAATTCTTCTTCTCTTCTTTCTGCGCTCGATGCCTTAGGCGGACGTGGTCTTTTAAAGACGCGTCGTTTTGGTTATGACGGAAAAAACCAGATCAAGCTTGATCGCCCCAATGAACAAACCCTTGACGAAGCCTTAAAGACTTTTCAGGAGCAGCCTTGTATTTTGGAAGAAATAGTTCCTTTTTTATCGGAAATTTCGGTTCTCTCGGCTCGCACAAAACAAGGGGAACATATTTTTTATGATTGCCCTGAAAACCAACACAAAAACGGGATTCTTCATAAATCCTTTGTTCCATCACATATTCCACTTGACGTGCAAAAAGCAGCCCAAGAAATCAGCCTAACAGTAATGGATGCCCTCGATTATGTTGGTGTTCTTTGTATTGAGTTTTTTGTCTTAACGAATGGTCATCTTTTAGTGAATGAATTAGCACCGCGTGTCCATAATTCTGGTCATTGGACACAAAAAGCATGCATAACTTCACAATTTGAACAGCATATCCGTGCTATTTGCGGACTTCCCTTAGGCAGTCCCTATCGCCATAGCGATTGCCAAATGACAAATCTTCTTGGTAACAATTTGAGCACGTTAAAATATTTTCTCACGCAAGAGCGCACCTCGATCCATTTATATGGCAAAAGCACTGTTCACTCTCACCGCAAAATGGGGCATGTCATCCAATTAATAGGACCAGCTAGCAAATCTTAACGCCCAACATATAAAAACGCTTTTTCACCCAAGTGGAAGACAGAAAAAACAACCTCTCCCCTCAACACCGATATCCAGCGGCTCAAAGCGCGCCCCTAACCTTTTAACGCGCCCCTGACAGGGCTTCACACCCTCCTACAAAAGTCCCCCCCCTGCCTCTTTTTAAAACATCACCTCTTCCCCCCTCCAAACCGCTTCACATCTAATCTCCCTCAAAAACAAATCTTCACCCCCCCCACCGATTGACCATCCATGCGGCTCAATAAGCGCTCCCCACTCCCTTTTCAACCCTCTTTCCCCACCCAAAGCTCTGTCCTCCTCCTTTTCTTAAAAACATCCCTCCACAGCTAAAAACAATCCACCACCCCACCAACTTCACCTCACCTCCACCCACCTTCTACAGCATCATTATTCTCCCATGAGAAGAGGCAGTCCCTTCATTTTCCTTTAAATCCCAATCTTTAGAAATAGACCGATCTATTGCGCCCATAGATACAATCCACGATGCGCTTTTATTGCCTCTAGCCTCTTTTCATTATGTTTATTATCTTTATTTTCACAAAAGCATCGTTTTGTTTTCTCATAAAATCGCTGCAAAGAGGTGAAGCGTATTACTCTACCCACACAGCTTTGGAGAACTCGTCCCAATATCGGCCAAAAGATAGCCCCTCCAGCATAGCAACTTTCCTCTCTCCCTTTTTTCCTTAACGGGTCGAGGACTTTCTCCTTTTATTCATCCGCTCAACATCTTTCTCGAAAAAGTTTTCTCGACGTCCCCCAACGGCTTAAATTTTTTCTTTACAGATCAATTTTTATTCTCTCACGCGTCCCCTCTTTTCAGCGCATCAATTTTCTCACCTTGTTCTTTAAGCTTGTTAAAACAATGAATTATAAGGTGCATCACCACCGTATAATGCTCGTTGATTTTATGGCATATCTTTAATTGCATCTCGCACAATTCTTTGTGAACTCCGTTATGGTAAACGCACTTTGTTTACGCATATTCTTACCACCCATAAAGACTGTCTGTAACTCTCTATCCTGCTTAGCAGTGACATTCGTCAAGACCAACAAACCAGCGCTTCATGAAGTTCCCACAATTTTTCTCACTCCAAGCTTCTTCCAAGAGCACCTAACAGCACCCTTAATTGACGAAGTATAAGTGTTTATTCTACTATCCTGATAAAGCTAAATTATACTTTTTAATACTATCATTGCCTTTAAAACGCTCATTGAGCGAAAAAATACTTCATTTCTAACAATAATGAAATAATTTCGCTTGTATCTTAATATGTGATTAACGTTCAGCTCAAACTGAGATCTTTTTATAGCAAAAATACCATACACAAGGGAGAATAATGAATAGTATATCTTCACACAAACTCAATAATAAAAATAAAGAAGCAATTTTAAATGAGGCACAGTCTATCCCTCCCCAAAAAACGTAGAGGGGATCCATTTAGACGCATGTTGTTCCTCTTTCTTTTAACCTTTCGTAAACCCATTGTTTTATCAACAAAAATCATGTCGATAAGCTTTTTATGAATGGCAGGATTTTTGTGTATAGGATCCCTCGTAGGAGGAAGAGAGGTAATGCCCCTATCGATCGGGATACCAATGATCATTATTTCAGCTCTTTTTGGCATTGGCAGCATGTATGCAAATTGCTATTATGACACACTTTTATTACGTCTATCCCCAGAAAATGTGAACCTTTCACTCTTTCAATAACATCATCATAGACCACCCTTCAGAAGGTCAAATTTTTTCTACAGCATGGATATTAAAAGGAATTTAAACTATCCACATTCAAGAGCCAAAGTGTATTCTCAGTATACTGGCTCCCTCACCAGATAATTTGAATTCCCCATCCGCTCAACAATGTCCAGCAATCCATCCCACACAGAAATAATTGGATTGCAAAGAATCATAGGCTCTTGCCCTAAAATAGAAATTTATGCATCATCTTTCATTCTAACAGCACAAATTTAATCCCTCATTAAAAGTTCCAAGCGCTTCGCTCCTGATCTCCAGGGAAAAGATATGATTACAGCACTAAGCTTATCCATTCCCCAACATCCTCTCACCCCTCACGTAAAATAAAAAGCCTCAAATAGGAGGCACTTGTGTGACCAATTTACGCACTTATTTTAACACACGCTTATTTTAAAAAAAAACACTTGGCCAATACACATTGCCACCACTTCACAAAAAGCCCCCCATCATATTGCATAAAAGCTCTCGGTAATAGCTTAAACATTCATAGTGCACCACCTCCTTCAAGCTTCTGAAGCGTAAACGCCCATCCTCATCACACCGCTTTGCCAATCCCCAATGTTGCAACACTCTCTAGCACTTGAAAGCATTTATAAAAGACCGTTTTATTCCTTATCTTCAAATGTTTTCACTCATACACCAATCCCGCTTGTGATAGACAAGCAGCAAATGCTATGATTAAAGATATACAGATTTACAATGAGAAAATCATAACACTATGCGAGACTCTGAAGTGTACTATGTTTACTATGAACAATAGAAATTGATCCTTATCAATTCATCTCATTTGTCTTCATCATGCGTTTTATTTTCTAGGTTTTAAGAATAAGCCTTAAGAATACTCTCACACACTAACAAAAAACACCTCGACGATGATATTTTACGAAGAAACAGGATTATTTTCACACAAATGAGAAGCTTTTACTTGTTTCCACTTTTTATCCTTCTTTTTACTTTTTGCGAGAATATTTTTACCTTCAAGGCAACCATTAACACACCATATGAAATGTATAATACACCCTTGACAAGAAGAGGACTTCTTGTTAGATCTTTTCTACTTTTTTTGCAATTTTCACTTATTCGTTGTGCTAATGAAGTGTGTTAATGCGTACCTTAAGGGTACGTTTTTCTTTTTGTGATCACAGTGAAAAAGTGTATCGTGTGATGTTATGATGCAAGTACGATATCGCAATACAATGTTCATAGAGTGAGCCGTATATTGGGGTTGTAATATTGTATTTTCGTGTTTTAATGTTGTATTATAGTATTGTGTTACGTAAACTGTTTAACGGTGAATATGATGAAAATTAAAAATTCTCTTAAAGCACTAAAGGAGCGCCACCGTAACAATCGTTTGGTGCGTCGTAAGGGCCGTGTTTATATTCTTAATAAAACGAACCCACGTTTTAGAGCGCGTCAGGGCTAATTCTTTTAGGTTAATGTTTTTATGCCTACTTTTTGTAGGCTTAAAAATTTTTTTAAGATTTTTTTTGGTTATAAGTCCGTTGGTTACGAGTCCATTGTTTGATAATATTGGGTGATTTATCTTTTGGGGGCTTGTTTTTATGGATTCTTCTGTTTTTTTTAAAGCTTTTCGATTTTTTCAGCTGCGTTTTTTCTGTATTTTCCAGCGCATTTTTTTTCTTTCTTTTGTTGGCATTTTTTGTTTTGTTCCTTCTGGCTATGGGCAAAATCCTCCTTCACTTCCTGAAGATCGTCCTTCTCCACAATCGCTTTTACCGTTAGATGATCTTATTCCCAATTCTCCTTCCTCTACCTCAACGCTCTCCGATTCTGATTCATCTGCGGTTATTCTTGAAGATTTTGACACAGAGCAGCTTTCCCATGTTGACAGAGTTAAGCAACGCAAAGAAGCAGAAATTTTACGTTTACTGAAAGAGTTGAAATATTGTGCTGATGTTTCTCAAGCGAAAAAGATCAGCCAACAACTTCAACATTTATGGTCCCAATCGGGGAGTGAGACGATTGATCTTTTAATGTCATGGGCTGAAAATGCGATCAGTAGCGACGATTATGGACTTGCGCTTGATTATCTTGATAATGCTCTTGCACTTTTACCTACTCACGCTGAAGCTTGGGTAAGACGTGCTTGGATTCACATTCAACTAAACGATTTCAAGCTTGCCATGCTTGATCTCAACCATGCTCTTGAACTTGAACCGCGCAACTATATAGCTTTTTTTGAACTTGGCGTTACCATGGAAGCAACAGAGCGTCCAAAACTTGCTCTTAAAGCTTATAAAACAGCATTAGAGTATTACCCACAAATGCAGAGGATTCAAAAGCGCGTGCAAGCTCTGTTAGACGAACAAACACCGCAAGCTCTTTGAAACCATCCAAGAACGAGACGCTCTACGCATCCTTTTAAACTTGGATAAGACGCAAGCCTGCTTTACATTCCACTCAATAAACTAAAAGCCCCTTGCTTATAACCACGCCATCACCCCCCCTATCCAAACAATTATAGAGTCTGTTTTTGAACTTGGCGTTACCATAAAAGCAACAGAGCGTCCAAAACTTGGCTCTTAAAGCTTATAAAACAGCATTAGAGTACACCCCACAAATGCAGAGGATTCAAAAGCGCGTGCAAGCTCTGTTAGACGAACAAACACCGCAAGCTCTTTGAAACCATCCAAGAACGAGACGCTCTACGCATCCTTTTAAACTTGGATAAGACGCAAGCCTGCTTTACATTCCACTCAATAAACTAAAAGCCCCTTGCTTATAACCACGCCATCACCCCCCCTATCCAAACAATTATAGAGTCTGTTTTTGAACTTGGCGTTACCATAAAAGCAACAGAACATCCAATAAACGTTTTAAGTCCCTTTTACGATAATGCATCCCTGCCCCTCAATCAAAGATGAGTTCATAAAGTCCAACCTTGGCTTGCGCAATAAAGCTCGAGAACCTGTTTTTGTCGCTCTAAATCGTCTTTTTGATCATGACTCGATACACGAGCATAGGCAATAATTTTCCTTTGTGACAGTTCTCTCGCATGAAAAAGCTTAGGTCTAAGCCTAGATCGGTCATAGCGGCGGTGAACTCCTGCCGTATGTTCAGAAATAATTTTGCCTTATAAGTTCTCAAACAGCGTAAAGTGCTCATCGAAACACCCAAAGCTTAAGCTGCCTTACCTATCCCAATAAATCTATCCATAATATGTGTTATTACACACACATAAATAGATTACAAAAAAACTGTTATAGCCCCCCTACAGAATTTCTTCTTATAGCAAGCAAACGCTTCACGCCTGAGTCCTCTTCACACCACCTCTTTTTTCACGCTTTCATCATGGATAAAAAATTGTAAACACGATCCTCAAAAAATATTTTTTGAAAAAAGCTTAAAACATCGCTTAGCACCTCTGATCAACTGTCATCGTCTGTTTTTTATTTTTATTAGCTTCAACCATAGCAGCACATACCGTATCGGCTCTCCTCCACCTCTCAAAATTGATAAAGCAGCACTGAAATATGACTTCACAAGGCAAAAGTTTCAAAGACGCAACACCAGTTCAACAAACATCCTTGAATAAGAAATAAACCTCCCCCAAGCATTCCCCCGAAACTAAAAATCAAGCTATTGCCAATAAACCGTTCTGCGTCACTCAATCACCCACCCCTACTCATATTTTTTGCTTTTCTACTTTGAATAAAGCATTCTATATATCATACAACCATTTCCAGCAGCCACCAGCAAGATTGTAAAAACTCTCTTGAAAAAACTTTATGAAAAAGAAGAGATTGAGATTATTTTATCTCTAGCAGAAACTCTGAAATTGTTTTATATTAAGGAGGGTGTTCTGCGCTTCTCGACAGGAAATAACGTATTCCTGAGACCTTAATGATCTCCGAGGGAGCTGTCCCTGATCAAGCCCGTGGGCTTTTTCATATGGCGCCCACCTATTTGTATAGGTTCCCGGGATCAGCTTTTTCCATCGGCTGTTGTGGATCACCCTTTTTATATTAATAAAATTTTTCCAAATAAAAATTGAGAACGTCCTTTTACATAAGACCAATGACGATACTCTCTTTTCAAGAAATAAAAATGACAATGGGCTTTATTTTATGAAACAGACAGCACTTACAAAAATAATCCCCTCTCTGTGAATCTGCTTCATCCCTTCGCATGACAAGCAGCGCAAAAGCGGTTTATCACATCAAGATGCTCTTTTAATAGAAGAGCGCGCACTTTTTTCATGAGCATAGCTCTTGTCCATAAAGAGATTTACAAAACGTCAACAATGGATAAAATACCAGCATCTTATAAAACAACTGACGAGACAATGACACAAAATCCCCTCTGTGAATCTGCTTCATCCCTTCGCACACAGCAGCGCAAAAGCGGTTTGTCGCGTCGTGATGCTCTTTTAATAGAAGAGCGCGCACTCTTTTCGCAGCGTGCTTGTTGCCACTTTATTGAGTACCTAGAAAAACAGGGAATAGATTTTTCACGCCTCATTTTGGCAGGCTATTGGCCCATTAAATCGGAAATTGACCCGCGTCCTTTACTGGATGCTGTAGCGTTACGCGGTGGGCATTTAGCCTTACCAGCCGTACTTGATTCCACCACCATGATTTTCCGTGCATTTTCACCCAGCACGATTTTAGAACCCATGCGCTTTGGCACCTTTGGTCCAGGGGCCGACAATGGCGTTGTTGTCCCTAATAATATTATTGTTCCGCTTTCTGCGTTTGATCGTCAATGTCACCGTCTTGGCTATGGAGGGGGATATTATGACCGTGCGGTTGAAGCTCTTGAAAAACAAGGGCATCAAATAACATTATGGGGCATAGGATTTTCATGTCAGGAGGTTTCCTCTATTGCCGCAGCAGAACATGATCTACAGGTACAGGGCATTTTTACAGAAAAAGGTTTCTTAAAATGTTAAAATGTGATTAAAGCGCCTATGCGTTTTTTATTTTTAGGTGACATTGTTGGTAACACAGGCTGTAAAGCTGTTTTTGAACGCCTTCCTCAACTGATTGAGAAATGGCAGCTTGATTTTGTTGTAGTAAATGGTGAGAATGCCTCTGGTGGTTTTGGTCTCACACACGAGACGTATCAAGATCTTTTGATGACCGGTGTTGATGTTGTCACCTCGGGCAATCATGCTTTTTCTCACAAAGAAACATTACAGTATGCCCATGAGAGTGATCGTTTTTTACGCCCTGCCAATTTTTCGAAAGAAACTCCCGGAAGAGGTACTGGTGTTTTTACGGCAAAAAATGGAGCCCGTGTTCTTGTCGCCAATCTGTTGGGCAATGTTTTTATGCCGTGCAAAGTAGAAGATCCATTTGAAACAGCGGAAAATATTCTCTCAGCCTGTTCGTTGATGGAACAAGCCGATACGGTTATTTTTGACTTTCACGCAGAAACAACAAGCGAGAAGCAATGTTTTGGCCATTTTCTTGATGGTCGTGTGAGTGTTATCGTTGGCACGCATACGCATATTCCCACGGCTGACGCGCAGATCTTAGAAGGTGGGAGCGCCTATTTAACGGATGCAGGCATGTGTGGAGATTACAACTCATCTCTTGGAATGGATAAAGAAGAACCCTTACACCGTTTTCTTTATAAAACGAAACAAGATCGTTTTGAACCCGCGTGCGGTCCCGCCACCCTTTGTGGTTTAGCGGTTGAAATTTCAGATCGCACAGGTTTAGCAGAAAAAGTCTCGGCGGTACGGATTGGTCCTCATTTAAAGCCTGAAATTCCGGATTTTTGGTAGCTTCTTTTAAGCCGCCCTTTTGATAATCTCTTTCCAATGTTTCCTTTTGAAAACTCTTTTTGGCAAGACGATTTTTCAAACCCTTCGCAAATCCCTAAAAATGCCAGCGCTCCAATTTGCCTAACACAAATAAGTCACCCTTTAAAAAAAGGATAAAGGATAAAGGATAAAGGATAAAATTTTTCGTGATCTTTAAAATGATGAGAAGGAGGTTCCATTTGGACATTTCTGCGGGGGGGGAGGAGAAATGTTAACCCCCCTTCTCTAAAAAAGGGTTTATATAATAATTGATTATTTAGCAAGAGACTCTTTAATTTTTTTTTGCTTTAATGAGACAAACACAAAATTGCTTTCTGCTTTTTAGGTTTGAGCTCTCTAAAACTTTTCAAAAGGATGTGCTCTTCTTTGCTCGATATTCCTTCATCACAAGGATACAAGACGTTTTCTTTTGTTGAGAGATCAGCGTAAAAAAAGGAAATGGGAACATTGAGAATATCGGCAATTTCTTGTAAACGCCCTGCCCCTATACGATTAGAGCCTTTTTCATATTTTTGGATTTGTTGAAACGTCACACCTAACTGGCTACCTAATTGCTTTTGCGACATTCCGATCATTGTTCTTTTAAAGCGAATTTTTCTGCCTATCGAAATATCGTTAAAGTGTGGATTTTTATTTTGCACTTCAAGCTCCCCTGCCGGTTGCGAGCGCCCTCGCATGAGTATTCCGGGAGTCAAAAACACTGAGTTCAGTCAGCTTTTTTGCTTTTAGTGCTTATAGCACCTGGACATGGCAAAAACTCCCGGAATTCCGGGAAACCTACAGAGTAGATTAATCTTATGTACTGAACTTTAGGGGTTTTGAATCCCTCTTAGTCGCTGCGTAGACGACCAAAGTTACAGTGTTATTCATAAAGCAATTTCAGGAGATTTACAATAAGAATTAAAGCAGTGTTTTTTATCTCATGAGACAATCAAACACAAAATTGCTTTCTGCTTTTTAGGTTTGAGCTCTCTAAAACTTTTCAAAAGTATGTGCTCTTCTTTGCTCGATATTCCTTCATCACAGCAATACAAGACGTTTTCTTTTGTTGAGAGATCAGCGTAAAAAAAGGAAATGGGAACATTGAGAATATCAGCAATTTCTTGTAAACGCCCCGCTCCTATACGATTTAACCCTTTTTCATATTTTTGGATTTGTTGAAACGTCACACCTAACTGGCTACCTAATTGCTTTTGCGACATTCCCAGCATTGTTCTTTTAAAGCGAATTTTTCTGCCTATCGAAATATCGTTAAAGTGTGGATTTTTATTTTGCACTTCAAGCTCCCCTGCCGGTTGCGAGCGCCCTCGCATGAGTATTCCGGGAGTCTGAAAGTACTGAGTTCGAATCAGCTTTTTTTGCTTTTAGTGCTTATAGCACCTGGACATAGCAAAAACTCCCGGAATTCCGGGATACCCACAAAAGTGAGTTCATTTTATGATCGAACTTTAGGGCTTTCAGACCCTACTGATCGTTGCGTAGACGACCAAAGTCACCCTTTAAGGTATAAAGTAATTTCAGGAGATTTACAATAAGAATTAAAGCAGTGTTTGTTTGTTTCATGAGCTCCACCCGCCTCTCAAACTTTTATGCCCGCTCATAAAAACTCCAAAACCATGAGATAAGCCCCGCGTTTATTGAGAGGATTAACAACCTGTGACCCCTTGAGATCACCCTCCCCCGAAGAGAGAAATTAAAGAATACCCTCAAAAGATTTACACTGTGATACGTTGGATTTTTGCACCACAACGGACTAATTTTTCTTCTAATCTTTCAAATCCACGATCAAGATGATAAACACGATTGACGATTGTTTCCCCCTTTGCCGCCAATGTAACAAGATAAGAGGGCTGCAATCACAAGAGAAACAAAAAGCGCGCAAATCTGTCGCCATGACAGGAGCCCCTTGCGAATTCTCTGTTCCATGAGATGCGTTGCCCTCTCGCCCATCAAGCTTTCTCGACGCCCTCAAACGATTAAGTTCTTGAACATGCATAAAACGATTTTCGAAAATCGTCTCTGTAATATGCGCGATTCCCTCACCCCCATGTCATGAAAGCATGCTGCCCACAACCTCCACCTCAAGCAACCTCTCAAAGCCATTCTTTGTGGAGCATATCTTTGAAAGATTTACACTGTGATACGTTGGATTTTTGCACCACAACGGACTAATTTTTCTTCTAATCTTTCAAATCCACGATCAAGATGATAAACACGATTGACGATTGTTTCCCCCTTTGCCGCCAATGCTGCAATCACAAGAGAAACAGAAGCGCGCAAATCTGTCGCCATGACAGGAGCCCCTTGCAAATTCTCTGTTCCATAGATGGTTGCCGTCTGCCCATCAAGCTTTATCTGTGCCCCTAAACGATTGAGTTCTTGAACATGCATAAAACGATTTTCGAAAATCGTCTCTGTAATATGCGCGATTCCTTCAGCTCGTGTCATGAGCGCCATGAACTGCGCTTGGAGATCAGTTGGAAAAGCAGGATAAGGTCCTGTTTTAATATCAACGGGCATAATTTTTGTGTTTTTTGGATTTCGCTTAACGTGAATTCCTTGAGGTTCTATTTGAATCTCGAGTCCTGTTTTTTGGAGCACCTTAAGCACTTTTGTGAGATGGTTAGGATTTGCATTTTTAAGAAAGACATCTCCTCCTGTCATAGCAACAGCTATTGCATATGTCCCCGCTTCGATTCGATCAGCAATAACGCGTATTTTTGTCCCTTTAAGTTTTTTAACCCCTTCAATTGTAAGCGTTGTTGTTCCTTCACCGGTTATTTGAGCCCCCATAGCATTCAGGGTTCTAATAAGGTTTGCCACTTCTGGTTCACAAGCCGCATTCTCAAGAACGGTTGTTCCCTTTGCCAGTGTTGCTGCCATAAGTATCACATGTGTTCCACCAACAGTGACTTTAGGGAACCGATAGTAAGCACCTTTTAACCCCCTTGGTGCTTTTGCATGAACATATCCATTTTCGATCGTAATCTGTGCGCCTAAAGTTTTGAGTCCTTCAAGGATAAAATCGACAGGTCTTGTTCCAATAGCACATCCTCCAGGAAGCGAAACATAAGCCTCTAAGCATCGTGCCAAGAGAGGTCCGATAACCCAAAAGCTTGCGCGCATTTTTTTCACCAATTCGTACGGCGCACGTGTTGTAGCTATTTTTTGCGCAGTAAAATGAATTGTTCTTGAATTCACACACTCATCGTTAAACTCTTGTCCATCAACGGCATATCCAACACCATGATTATTGAGAATACGAATAAGCAGTTCGACATCGGCCAGATGGGGAATATTTTCTAAAGTGAGGGTTTCTTCTGTCAAAAGCGCCGCAATCATAAGAGGCAATGCAGCATTTTTTGCCCCTGATATAGGAATTGTCCCTTTAAGTTTTTCTCCGCCAACAATTTGAATAGAATCCATAGTGTTTTCCCTCTTTTCCTTTGTGCCTGCCCTTCCAAAGGTTTTTCCCCTTCGGGAAGTTATGCTTTATTAATCGTTTTAGAACGTACTCTAAATATGAAAACAAATTATTGAGAAGTTTGGTTGCAAAGCTTCACTAAAAAACATTTTTTGCATTTTGGAGCTTTTTGCATTTTAGAGCTCTGTTTGCGCTCTTTTTCGGCTTTGCTCTTTTCGACGTTTCAGGTTTTGACGCAATTGTTGCGCCAATCTTTCTTGACGTCGTTTTGCTTTTTCATCTTGGTGATTCATTTCATCTTGTTTTTGTTTTTGTTTTTGATGCATTTGTATCATTGCGCAACCTTATGAACAGTGTTGAGCCTATCCAAGCGCTCATAGCCTTAAATATTTAAGCGGATAAGAAACATATGTCATGACATAAGATACGTTTTCTTGCAAGAATATACAAATGTTCTCTTGCCTATTTTCTGACAATATGGCACAAGACAGCGCAAAGATTGAAAAAGGGCTGCGGTAGCTCAGTGGTAGAGCACTCCCTTGGTAAGGGAGAGGTCGAGAGTTCAATCCTCTCTCGCAGCACCATTTTATTCTTCTTTTGCCCCTCTTCTCTTTTTCCACAAACATCAATCACCTCCATCGAATCCTCCATCAACGAAAGTATCATACGCAGCATTCTCTCCCCAGTGAGAAAAACTCTTTCCTTTTTATTACTGCCTCCCTAACACTCAATATCCAAAGCAGCTAAAACCCACGCCTCAATACGTCTCCTGTCTCACTTCCCCCTAACCATCCCCTTCCCCATTTTTTCCCTAAACCACCTCACTTCCCCAACACACCTACCACAGTTCCTCATGCATAGGCTCTTTATGCCTCCCTTTCCCATACCAACTAAAACAGATAGCCCCCCAAGAACAAAAGCATAACGCGCACCATTGTCACCGCAATAAAAAAGCACTTAGCCCATCATGCATAAAATAATCCCCCCCTTAACACTTAACACAGAAGCTCCCGGTCCCCCCCCCCCGTGTCTCAATACGTCTAAACAAGCTTTAGCGGTTTTAATTCCCCCTTCAAACATCTTCCTCCATTTTCCAGCATGNAATAATGCCCCCCCTTAACACTTAACACAGAAGCTCCCGGTCCCCCCCCGTATCTCAATACGTCTAAACAAGCTTTAACGGTCTCACTTCTCCACCTCCTTCATTTCCTCACCCCCCCAAAATAAACCAGCCGACACCTTTTTCCCCTCGCAAAGCGCCCGCAATTTCTCATACATAGGCTCTTTTCTTCATACCCTCCTGTCTCATATCGGCTTAAAAATTTCCCCACGTCCCCCCCAAGAACAAAAGCATAACGCGCACCATTGTCACCGCAATAAAAAAGCACTTAGCCCATCATGCATAAAATAATCCCCCCCTTAACACTTAACACAGAAGCTCCCGGTCCCCCCCCCCCGTGTCTCAATACGTCTAAACAAGCTTTAGCGGTTTTAATTCCCCCTTCAAACATCTTCCTCCATTTTCCAGCATGCTTTCCTATTCACTCCAAGCTCCCTGCCTGTGCTCTCCTCAAACACCCCACTTGCTTTTCTCTCTCTGCTCTTTCCTTTTTATAAAACTTTGTCCCTATTTAACGCTGTACAGATCCCTTTCTCCCCCGCCTCCTTCTTGTTTTGCCCACCAGAAGACGCTTTGCATTCGCTCCCTGCTCCCTGTTTTTCCTTTCCTTCAAAGCCATTTCTGTCCTTATACTAAAACCTGTCTCAACACACTTAATTTGCTGTACCATATTCTCCAAAGCCTCATTAAAACGGCTAATTTCATTTTCAAGCTTGCAAATATACGCTTCATCACGATAAGCACGTTTAATCAAAGGTGGCATATCAGGCCAATAGAGCATTAAATCCACCCATTCGCGTTCAGAAATCCATAACCCTCCTTGACATTGTGCTTTATGTTCTGCTGGAAAATTCTTTTGCATGAAATGAGGGATCAAAATTTCAGGTTTTTTTGTTTTAATTTCTAATAAGCCATTTTTTCCCACAAAAGCATCGGGAGAAAATCCTTTCATGCGATCATCTGCCAAAACAAAGCCAATACATTCAGGTTCTGTATTTGTGCGTTCCCCATAGAGCTGTCGTGCGGTTGGTTCTAATTCTGTCCCGCGTCTCATAGAAAGCGTTGTTCCTTCCTCAACGGTTTTTCCTGTAATTCTTTCTCCCGCCAATTTCATCATCACACTGTGATATCGTGAAGTTTTTTGCCCCTGTTTTTTTTGTGCCATAACCATCTCAAACAAAGAAGCCGTAATCAAACCATTACGCACTTTCTGCCATTCTTCCGTTCCCTGAATACAATCGATAATGATTGGCATAGTATTTCTCCCCTTCATCTTTAAAGTGTTTTTTGCAATATATCCTCTTTGAAACATTCACATTTTTTAAGCTGTGTCCCTCACACGGACTAAAGGCGACAGCATCCTTCAATATTGCGCCCCTGCAAACACAAAAACCTGCTCTTTTTCCCCTTGAACTTGCCTTTTTATAGGTTGGCACCTGTTCAACGCTGTACTGCTGCTTCTCTTCCTCCTAAGCCTCATTGTCGTTCTCCAACATGCTTTCGTGTCACTCCAAAGTCACTGACCTTCCCCTTCATCCCTTCATTTCCTCACCCCCCCAATAAACCAGCCGACACCTTTTTCCCCTCGCAAAGCGCCCGCAATTTCTCATACATAGGCTCTTTTCTTCATACCCTCCTGTCTCATATCGGCTTAAAACTTTCCCCCACGTCCCCCCCAAGAACAAAAGCATAACGCGCACCATTGTCACCGCAATAAAAAAGCACTTAGCCCATTATTGCGGCTCCTTTTTTCAATCTAGCTATTGCACAACAGAAAAATCATGGCGACAATATTCTACCTCCAATTTTTTTGCCATAAACTGAGCCACCTCTTGCGATATGAAAAGAATAGCATTGTGTTTTTGTGGTTCGAGTCTAATTAAATTTCGCATATTTCCAGCATAATAAAGTGGAATCCCTTGATAAGAAGTCTTGAGATAGCTTGGCATGTTTACCACCAATAATCTGTCAAGACATCACATGGGCGTAAACGATGCTGTTTTTCATAAGAGCCATAGAGATTATCTTCATAATCACAAGCCGCTCTTTCATTTAAACAAGCATGATAAGCTTCACTATTTAAAACGAATGGCTGTAATGGCGTATTTTCTTCATTCATTTCATGATTTTCGACATAAAAATCAGCGATTTGTTCCGTAACATCTTCAGCATGAGAAGTTGTCAGATCGAGTCGTAAAACTCTATAAACAGTTTCACATTCTTCAATCAGTTCGAGCGCTTCTTCGATTTCGTCGATTGGTCCTTCATACGTATCAGGATTTTCATCTTCACATAGAACGATAATGATTTCATCCTCTTTAACGAACGGAACATTTTTCATGATTTCCCCCTTTAGATAGTTGATAAAGCATAGCCTTGTCTTGACAAGACTAAATATAGCGTTAGTCTTATATCCTCTATAGGAGAGATGTCAATCATTTTATCCTTCATAAAAGATATATTTTAAATCTTTACGGGGTTCAAATGACATATGTAAATAAAAATCTATTATTCTTTGTTCCCCTCATGTCCCTTTGTTGTTCTCTATTTGTTCTTACTCGATTGCAATTATAAACACACAGGAGAGATAAAATGAGTGATATAATATTAATAAAATACTGGAGTCGTCTTGATTCAAAAGCACAGAAAGAAGTTATTTTGAAGCTTCGTCAAAGGGTCGCCGCAAAAGAGTCAAAATCGCCTGTCTCTCTTGTGGAGAAAGTCTTGAAATAAGCTCTATAAATTCTTTATCTTCAGGGCTAGCCCCTTTTCCGTAAAGAATATAATTCATACTGATATTAATTTCGTGACAAATTCGCGAGAGAGATTCGATTGTTGGTTCTTTTCCTTCAGAAAGAATAGAATGAAGGTATCCCGCACCTTTACCGGCAGCGAGGGAGATAGATCTTTTTGACCGCCCACTTTTTTCCAAAGCGATTCTTAATCTTTGACGCCAACCATCGATATTCATAATTTCACCATATAGCGCGTCTTTTAAAAAAAACACGTCCTTTTTATAAAACGGGCTTGCATTATCCTCTAAAAAGGATAAAATTAAGGAAACAAATTTTACTTTTTAGGGGGGGAAAATTTTTTATTTTTGGATCATAAAAACAATTTAACCACCCTACAGGATATAAAAGACCACCTCCAAAAGCTTCTGCCCAAAGCAAATACCCAAAGCAGATACATTGAGAATATGTGGTACTCTTTATTTTTTCCATCACCGCAGTCTTAAATCGTAAGTTTGCATGCGCTTCAAGCACACCCAATCATTTATAAGCGTCGTAAAGAAGCCTCTAGTCATCACCAAACAGCGCCCAAACAAAACACAAGCTAAATCCCTATTTGCGCTTTTATCGTCAATAAAAATGTATAAAAAAGAAGAAAGTAGATTGCAGTATGAAACACGCTAATCAACAAGAAACTCCTCATTATGAATCGTCTAGACTTCCATATGTTTGTTGGTATCAAAATGACTTTCTAGGAGGTGTTCGTGGAATGCGTGCACACGAAATTGGAGTCTATACGATTCTCCTCAATGAAATGTATGCACGCGGCCGTCCTCTAGAAATATCGGAAGAACGTTTAGCGCGTCTTTGCGGTTGTGACAAGCGAACTTTTGTTAATGTTTTAGAAATGCTCATCCAAGAGGGTAAGATTTTAAATTTAGCCAATGGATTATGGAACAAGCGTTGCGAAAATGTTTTTAAAGAGCGTGAAAAATTGCTTGAACAAAAATCCTTTGCGGGGCGTTCTTCGGCAAAAAAGCGCAAGAAAATCAATGCTGAAATTCAACAACTGCTTAACGAGAGTACAAAAGATGCTGAACAAAGCTTAGAAGCTCAAAAGACAGAAGAAAAGGAAACACCTCACGGTGTTTTTGAAAAGAAAATTTTGTTTGATAAGACAGAACCTTGTTTTTCCTGCGAAGAGAACTTTGAACTAAGCGATCACCCGTCTCTCTCCTTAGCCCTTGATTCTGCTCTCCCTTCCCCTCCACAAGAAGAAGCGGAGCAAAAAAACGCCTCCCCCTTAAACGCTCCGCAAGCCGATTTTACCTCCGCCCCTATCGCGCAAATTGTCACGGAGGAAAAAACAAAATCCGCTACCAATCTCCCGCCCAGCAATCTCCCTGTATCCATCCCGCCTTCTTCGAACAAAAAACCCACTGCCTCAGTTGCCAAAGGGCACCGTCTTCCTGAGCATTGGCAAGCAGACATCAAGGCGGCAGTTTCAGAAGGCTTGAGTGAAAGCCAAGCCCATTGGCAAGCCAAGAAGTTTCGCGACTATTGGCAAGCCAAGAGCGGCAAAGAAGCTCTCAAAGTAGACTGGCAAGCCACATGGCGCAACTGGTTTCGCCGTGAGATCGAACGACTAGAACAGCAAAAACAGGGAGGCTCCTCATCTTTCATCTCTGAGAACAACGATACGCTTTACCGCAGTTTGATCAACTATAGCGACAATTTTTGACATCATACGAATAACGTATTTTTCAAGCACGCACGGGGACAAAAAAAATGTTTAAAAACCATAAAAATAACAACAATATCAATGAAATAAGTCATTCATACAGCAAAACGAGTCAACATCACCCCTACTACTCTCATCACAAAAGCGCTTGCCCTACACGCCTCATCTCTTGCATGCAAAGGAGCCAAACGCTCTCCAGCCTTCCTGTATCCATCCCGTCTTCTTTCAACAAAAAACCCACTGCCTCAGTTGCCCAAGGACACCGTTTTCCATACACTTGGCAAATAGTTATCAACGCAGCAGTTTCAGAAGGCTTGAGTGAAAGCCAAGCCCATTGGCAAGCCAAGAAGTTTCGCGACTATTGGCAAGCCAAGAGCGGCAAAGAAGCTCTCAGAGTAGACTGGCAAGCCCCATAGCACCACGGATTTCACTATCAGATCGAACGATTAGAACAGCAAAAAGAGAGTCCTCACCTCTCACATCTAAGAAAAGCGACAATAATATCACGAATGACCATGAGCACAATTTTTGAGATCAAACAAAAACTTATCTCGCAAGCAGATAGAATAGCAGAAATGCTTCTTCCCCAAGGGCACAAACGAGGCAACAATTGGATTGTAGGCAACACACGCGGTGAAGCCGGTCAAAGTTTATCGATTTGTTTAAGCGGCAGTAAAGCAGGACTTTGGTATGATTTTGCAGAAGGCATCGGAGGCGATCTTTTAGACCTTTGGTGTGAAGTCAAAGGCATTAGCCTCTCTCAAGCATTAGAAGAAGCACGCGCGACTCTCAATCTGACACGTCCAAAACCCTTTATGGTCCCCCATCGTTCCTATCGGCGTCCACCGGTTCCTACAGGGTGCATCCCGCAGAATCTCGTAAAAAACTATCTCCACAAAGAACGCCACATTCCTTTAGAGGTTATAAAGCGTTACCGCATAGGAGAAGATGGTGAAAAAATCATTTTCCCCTTTTATAAACCCGATGGGACCCTTGCGTTAGTCAAAGAACGGCTTGCGCAAGCAGGAGCAAAAACCAAACCAACAGCCTCCCAATGTGAACCGATTTTGTTTGGTTGGCAAGCCCTTTGCCCCACTCAAAACACCCCCTCAACAAACCACACCTCCCCACCTGCATCCCAAAACATCCCCTCAACAGATCATGCCTCTACACATGCATCTCAGCATGTCCCCTTCATGGAGTGCGCGCCATTCCCTACGCTTTCTTCAAAAAACCGTACAATTGTTATCACTGAAGGAGAAATTGATGCGCTTTCCTTAGCGGCCTATGGATATCCGGCGGTTTCTGTTCCCTTTGGAGGAGGACGTGGGGGAAAACACAACTGGATTGAAAATGAATTTGATCATTTAGAATCTTTTGAAACGATTTTTTTAGCCACCGATATGGATCAGCCAGGAGAAGAAGCAGCATTTGAAATTGCCAGCAGGCTTGGACGCCACCGTTGCTACCGTGTACATTTACCCCGCAAAGATGCCAATGACTGTTTAACCGCAGGGATTGATAGAGCCACCATAAAAGCCGCCTTTTCCTCAGCACAAAGCTTTGCACCAGAAGGTTTACGGCGCGCCTCAGACTATAAAGATCAAGTAATAGGGATTTTTTGGCCAGAGCCTGAAAAACATCTTGGTTATACGGTTCCCTATCCTAAACTGAAGGACAAATTGCATTTCCGCCCAGCAGAATTAACGCTCTGGAGCGGTGCGAGTGGAGCAGGCAAAAGCCAATTGTTATCAGACTGTATTCCCCATTGGATTGCGCAAAAGAGTCGCCTTTGCTTAGCGTCTCTAGAAATGAAAGGAGAACAATCTTTACGGCGTTTAACCAAACAAACGGGCGGATTAGAACAACCGACAAAAGAGACAATTGAACGGATTCTTCATTTTTTAGACGATGGTCTTATTCTTTATGAACATGTTGGCAAATCAAGTGTAGATACCTTGCTTGATGTCTTTGATTATTGCCGTGCGCGCTATGGCTGCGATCAATTTATCATCGACAGTCTGATGCGGCTTGGCATTGCCTCTGATGATTATGCAAAACAAGAACAAGCCGTTTATAAAATGGTTGATTGGGCTGTTTTAAACAGTGTACACATTCATCTTGTAGCCCATGCCCGCAAAGGCGGTCTGGATAAAGATATCCCCAGCACAGAAGACATTAAAGGCGCCTCAGAAATTGGTGCCAATGCCTTTAACATTATCACCATTTGGCGCAATCGGTCGTTAGAAGATAAAATCTTTGCTGCCTCTCTCGCACAAGAAAAAGCTGATTTAGCCAAACGCCCCGGCGTCATTATGAATATAGCCAAACAACGTTCTGGCGATTTTGAAGGCAAAGTTGGTCTTTGGTTTGATCCCCAAACCTACCGCTATCGCTGTTCTTTTGAACAATCATTCCCCCGACGTTATCTTTAATACTCCATAATTCCCACTCTCTTAAAAACGCCTCCGCTATCACACACACGCCTTGCGCCCACATAAACAACAGGAAGGGTAAATCCACAAATGACGAAAAACACCCAATCCTTTGAGAACCAAAGCCAGCTCCAACCCATATGCTCTGCTCCCACAGGCAAACAAAGAAGGGTCGCTCCAACAATGGTGCAAAACACCAACCCCTTCAATAACCACAAACAACGCGTCACCCCCCATCTCGCCGCCCCCTCATAAGCAAAATCAAGAGCCACTCCAACAGTGCAGCAAACACAATCCCTATCAAGGACAATAGTCCCCACGGTATTGCCCATACTCCTCATCCCCACTAAGAGCCCAAAAAAGGACGACTCCTAAAATGCAATAAAACAGCACTTCCTTCAAAAGGAGGAAAACACCAACTACCTCAAAAACCAAGCCCATAAAACACGCGCACGCCTTACACCCTGATAAATCAAAGGAGAAAAAAATCCAACAATAAAGGAAAACACCCTCTCATTTGAGAACCAAAGCCAGCTCAACCCCATACGCTCTGCTCCCTCACGAGTAAAAAAAGGATTGGTGCCAAAATGCAGAAAAACAGCACAAAATTCAAAGCACGCAACGACCTCTGTAAAACCGTATCACCTTGCTCGCGTATAAAGAACCCCAAGAGCACTTTCAACAATACAGTCAAGAGCAATCCCTTTAAGAATACCGCCTTTATGCTACCCATATCCCTGACGTCCACAGCAGCAAACCACAGGATAAAGCCCATCATGCAACAAAACATGACCGCCTTCAAGAGCAGCTCCCCACAAACAGCGCACCTGCCCACGCCCACATAAACAAAACCAAGGGGAGTGGCAATAAAGCCATAAAGCACCACCTATCTCCAAAACATCCACCCTGTAACAGAGCGACGCTTTGCTCCCTTATAAATAAAAATCAAGGCCAGAGCAAAAAAAGGAACAAGTCCAACAGTGCCCGCAAACACTCCATTGTTAGAGATCAAAAACCAGTGCCCCCCCATATGCCTCGCTCCGTTATGCGCCAACCCAACAACACACCAACACCTTCAATAAAGACACCCCACGCGATATCCATTTACCCCGCACCCTCATAAGAAAAACAAAGGGTCGCTCCAGCAATACAAAAAAGCACCACCCCTTGCAAAAAAACTGCCACGTAATAACCGATTGCCCTGCACCCTCATAAGAAAAACCAAAATGCTCAAAGCTTGCTTATAAACAAACTTAGAGGTCACACCAACAAAGAACGCAAGCACCCACTCTTAAAAAATGCCTTCCTTGTAACCCCGAAAGACCTCATTCCCACATAAATAGAAACAAAGACAAGAGCCCAAAGGCAGAAAATTGCCCATCCCGCAAAAAGAGGACATAAAAACATATCCCTCAACAAGCATACAACAGTACAATCCCATTTCTTTGCATAAACATAAAGAAGCAAATTTAAAATTTTTAAGGAGATGCTATGAACCATCAAGATAAAGGAAAGCACATTGGTCATTTAAAGGCGCAAGAAATCTCTGTTGAAACGAGTAATCCTTATTTTCAACCCAATCATCCAGAAAGCTCTAGCAATCCCCGTACAATCAATGCCATTACCAATGCACAAAGCAATCCCATTGCACTTTTATACGCCAAAGGACATCTCAGCAAAGCCCAATATAAAGCAGCAGAACGTTTTTATTTTTACTGGCGTCAAAGCCAAGCCGATCTCCACATGAGCCTTGACTACACCCGTGAAAAAGTTTCCTGTAGCCAAGGGTACACACACCCCATTGAACGTCAAATAGAAGCATCCAATCATTTAAAGACAATCAAAGTTCAACTGGGTATTCTTGGTTATTCACTGCTTGAACGAGTTATTGGCTATGGACAAGCAATCAAAGAATTAAGTTCTTCAAAACGCAAACAAAATTCCCTTGCCGATCATTTACGAGATTGTTTAGACTTGCTAGCATTTCATTGGGGATATGCAAACCATAAACACTCTGAATAATCCTCCTCCTCGCCATTTTAAGCTGCCTCCTATGTTGCTGCCCCCCCTCTAAAGCCCCCACCACACTGCTCGAGCATCCAGCGGCTCCCTCCTCCCACCTTTTCCATCACCTCGCCCCCCAAAGAATGCAGCTTCACAACCCCCCCCCACACTCAAGATACACTCCGCAACCTTAAAAACAAAAAACTTTCCCCACACCAGTCCTATAATCATGAGGTGCTCTTAATTCGTTTTTATTGAAGAATAAGTTTTGTTTAAGATACTTGCATGTATCATAACAGCTTTAAATATAGTTTAATTAATGTCGAGTCTCAAAATAAATATTCAATTGAAAAAAGTATTTTTTATATTGATATCTTTTGAATTCTCTGCTAATTATAGCGTCATGGTTTTTTTTAGTATGAATTTGTGTATTTAGTACGGTTTTTTAAATTCATTCTTTTTTAACATGTCCTACTAGTCAATGTTAAATTCTCCTGCTTTTAGTCCTCTGATTGCAACGGGGGACTTTTTTTTGTGACTATACTTTTTTATAAATGTATGATTTTAAATCACTCCCTTATGAGCTTGTTATACTCCTCCATAAGATCTACCCGCAAAATAGATGATTCTTTTGTCAAATTGTCTTACGTTCCATTCTCACAGAACAAAGATTCTTAATCCAATCTGATCTACAAACAGCTTGGATATACTTCACTCTTGGTTTTCCATTTAGGGTTTTCAGCTAAACTCAAGGCGGGACAAAGCAAGCTCTGCCCTAAAGATCCACCACGCCCTAAAAAACACTTAAACATATCCAAGGCAGCTTGCTTCATATCATCAAACCTCAAAGGACAGTGTTTTACGACATAACAGAATGATTTATATTTGATGACTTTCTTTATTCTGTACCCCACCAACAGGTTGATGTATCACGACAACACATTGATTTATAATTATAATCGACTGTTATTCATCTTAAAATAAGAGACTCAAATATTACAGGGATTCTCTCATTTAAAATTTATTTCATGTTACATCAATCAACACCATATCTTTTGCATGTTACAAACATGAGAGACATATGAAATAAAACACTTCAAAGATAAAGAATCAAAATGCCTCTTATAAACACTCTCAAGAGCCAAAGGCTATCATCACATTAGGCGCTAGAATAGTATATGATAGTGCTGGCTTTCCTCTTATGAGATTTTAAGAAGGGCTTATCCACTTCACAAGAGATTTCACCAACATCCCCATTCACCAACATCCCCATTCACCAACATCCCCATTCACCAACATCCCCATTCACCAACATCCCCATTCACCAACATCATTGTGATGATAAGACAACATTATGTTTTTTAAACAAGTACGTAAATATACAACACAAATATATTCTGTTTGGAACATTCTGTTTTACGTAAGGCGCGTAAAACCCCATTTAAAAATGAAATCCCCATGAGAAAAAAATCTAAAGCATGAGGATAAAAACATGAGGCAATGCGTAATCTTCATTCAGATATTGCTCTTTAACCGTCAAACCAAATAAAAAATAGATCCGGAAAGACGGAGGGAAGCTTTATCTATAGCACTTCATGTTCTTCTCACATATGTTCATCTTCCTGCTTTAAGAGATAAACTAAAAATATACCAACATCTCTCCTAACATCCCCCTTTTTCTAGCATCCCTCAAGAATCAAAAACTATACAGCTTATTTGGTCATATTATAAAACACTGTTCTTTTAAGGCGGTGTTGAAGCAGTTAAAATAATTGAAGTATTTAGCCAACGCCATTAGCGAAGCAAAAAAACAAACTGTTGAAAAGCCGTGCAAATCTTGTGTAAACACAAAAAAAACAATAAAAAGGCACAAAAATATCTTAATTTTTATAAAAATACTCAGCGTCTTTTACGATTGTATTGACGAACAACCCTGATCACATAATCACCTTAAATATTGAGAATAAAGAATGAATAGCCCTAACAAATACAGCAGCCTATCAATATAAAATATATAAACAAATCTTTTGGCTATCCCTGTTTTTTACGGAATATGCCTTTCCCTATGGATGCACTCAAGCTCTCAAAAGAGTGCATCCATGCCTACAGGATGCATCCCACCCTCATAAGGCAGCATCCAAATCCATGAGAGGATGCACTCAAGCCCTCAAAGAGTGCATCCTTCCCCTCAACGGATACT
>NZ_JBHIME010000060.1:0-4371 GCF_042193875.1 Bartonella sp. OC68QHHN
TGAGAGTAGGAAAGAAGCTTGCTCAATTTGCTTAACTGAAGCTTTCACAGAGAGCAACGCTTGTAGACGATTGCAAGCATCCAAGGTTTGTTCCTCCTCCTGTTTGGTCAATGTATTCCCAGCTTTCAGCGTCAATGGATACCCCGGACTGATCATTTCCATAATCTTCTCCAGATGAGAGATGATCTCTGAGTTCGTTGAAGCCTTCTGCAAGCTGTTCTGTGAAAGTTTTCTGAGTGAATTTTCCATGATAACCACCTAACCGTTTTTCCTGTTCTAATCTTGCTTTTTTCTTTGCTAGCGTTCCGATAGGGCTTGTGACCCAATTGTACCAAGTCCTTTGCCAATCTCGTTTGTTTGCATTTTTACCTGGGTTTGCTATCCAGTAATTTGTGAACCGTTCGGTTTCTAACAGCGCCTCATCATGCGTTAATCCTTGATCGATTGCGTATTGCAAATTAGGTTCAAANTTATTATATATGTTATTGTTATTGTTAATGTACCCTCTTGAAGAATCTTGAAGACATCTTGAAGAATCTTCAAGACTTCTTAAAGAATCTTGAGGCTTTCTTAAAGAATCTTCTTGATTTTTATGTTTCCTCGTATTGGCGGCTTTTGCTGCTCTTTCTGCAAACTTATTTAAAGTTTCGTCTGAATTTTTTAATTCTTCTTCAACATCTGGACACCACAAATGACCATCTTCTGAAAGAACAATATGTCCAGATCTAAATAAGTAATCTAATGCCTTCTGAAATCTTTTTACTGAACAACACGTAAAATGAGATAATATTTGCGCATCATTTACAAGAGACTCTCTAGTGCGCAACATTTGCAATCGCAATCGCATATAAACATTGCCTTCAATTGCGGGTAAACAAGCAAGATCAAGAAGCCACTTGTCTGCAAAAAGCCTCGTCCATGGCAACTTAGTTGACATACTTCACCTCCCTTTCTTCATTATTATTAAAGGCAAAATTATCTGGTTCTTCTTCATTGAGGTTGTTGAGTTCTTCTTCAACATCGAGATTCCATAAACGACCATCTGCTAAACGAATAATATATCCTTCTTCTAGCAAAACATTCAAAGCTGTCTCAAATTTCTTTACTGAATAACCAGTGTAATGAGACAAAACTTTAATGTTACAAAAAAGAGGTTCACCAGTACGAAGCATGCGAAACCGCAATCTCATATAGATATTACCTTCTACAGGAGGTAAATAATCGACAACTACTGCCCACCTATCTGCAAAAAGCCTCGTCCACGGTAATTTACTGGACATTCTCTTTGTCCTCCCTGTGCTTATGCCATGCGATTTCTGATTGTTGATTGTTGTTCTTCAGCTCTTCTTCAACATCTGGACTCCAGATGTGGTTGTCGTCAAAAAGAAAGATGTGTCCAGTTTCAGCTAAGAGATCTAGCGCATCATCAAGCTCGTCAATTGAACAGCGAGCTAATGAGGACAAGGCTCGTAAATTGTTTGTAAGAGGCTTCCCAGTGTGTAACATTTTTAATCGCAACCTCATGTAAATATTGCCTTCAGTAGGAGGTAAATCAGCGAGATCAAGAAGCCATTTTTCTACATTAATTTTTATCCATTGGTTTTTATTTGACATTAGTGGTTTCCCCTTCTTTTATTAAATATAAAATTGCTAAAGCATCTGCTTCGTTGTCGTCTTTAGGCGTATGCCCTTTTGCACATACCGCCTTAATCATTTCTTCTTTTGAGGCATTTCCTTTTCCTGTCGTTGCCTTCTTAATTGTGCCAACAGGAATGCCTTCATACGGTATCTGATGATGTTCACACCAAGCTGTTAAGGTTGCTAAAAAACCCCCGTAAACATGAGAAGCGTCTGTACCCACATGCCGGCGCACCTCTTCAAAATACACCGCGTCAATTTCATCAACAGACCTCTTTAGTTCAGTTAGCCACCGTTTAAAGCGTAAATAACGCATACCACCGCCTTCAAAACGACGTGATTGAAAATGCTCTGTATCGCTTGTTATATGACCATCAGCACTGCATATCGCCCAGCCTGTCTTGGTCCCTAGATCAAGACATAAAATGGTTTGTGCGTGAGTGATCATAATCCCCCCTTAAGGCTCTACGTATTTATATGTGCGCTATGACAGAGCGTTTAGTCATAAATTAAAAAAAATGAACTCACTCAATTCAAAAATACACTGCATGCCTCATCTCGTTACATTCAATGTTTGGACCGATTGTGTTTTTCAAAAATTTTTTGAGAGTTTTCTTTGAAATATTTTGTGTCGCCATGCATCTTTATCGACAATTCTGGTCCTAAAGAATTTTTGGCTATTAAATGGTTGTTTTCATCAAAAGAAAAATTCCAATCAGAATTATTAAAAACGATTGTACAGCCTTCTGGAAAACCTATTTCCTGTATTAAATCTTTCAAAATATAAAAAGTATAATATGATTTTTGCAAAACATTTACATAGCTTTGCTCTTTTTTACGATATAAATAAAAAACTTTACGATAGGCCCACAAACAAAAAACCGTAATTACATTGGTCGTAAAAAGTATAATAATTGCCGCTAAACCATAATCCATCTTTACTTTCTTTCTTCATATTAGAGCTTTTACATATTTATCTGCACGCTATGACAGGGCGCGTTGTGATTGCTTGTCTTGCAAAAATGTTTTTGAAAAAGGAACCTCGCAATGATTCATTGTTAATTAACAATCCTCATTTGTGGCTCAAATGACGCAAGTTAAAAAACTTCTCCTGCAAAAACAAAATCGATCAATCTCGGTTCTTCTTTTTTGTTGATTAACTCAGTGATTTTATTATTTAATTCATCAATAACTTTCATCTGTGAAGCTAACTTTAGCCTTTGGCTGTATAGCGTTTCATTTTTTTGCTTAATTAAAGAGGATAGGTTTTCAAGTACTACTTGCTGTTGTTCAATTGACTTATCTCGCTCTGCAAGAGTTGCTTCATGCCATCTCATCCAACTATCAAATTGTGACTTATGCCATTCTTCTTGTTTTGCAAGAACTTTTGTATGAGTTCTATGTCGTTTTATAAGATCTTCTATGCTACAATCACGATCCGGTATTTGTATAAATTCTTTCACAAACTTATCTCCATTCTCAATTTTCATATTGCAACCGATTAATCTACAAATCCGTGTGTAGAGTTTCTTCAATATTCCGTTTCTCATGATCTTTCTTCTTTAAGAGTGTGAAGGATGCTGTTGATGTTTGTTATTATCTGTAGGAGCAGCAATAAAAGCAGAACTAGAGCTAGAACTATCCTTCAACTTTTGCAGCTTTAAATAATTTATTACGGAGATAGATCCTCTTTTTTCCCACTTGCAAACAGCTGCTTGAGTTACACCAAGCATTTTCGCCATTTCTGATTGTGTCCAATTAAATTTTCCCCGTATTGACTTAGTCAAATTCTTAAAATCTTCTCGTTGATCCATTTACAAGCTCCAATTACAGCTCTGTCTTATTTTATTCATATAATTATAGTTATATAAAGTCAATGAAAATTATCTTTATCAACGATAAAAAAATAAGGTAAGCAGAAGTATGAGTAATAAATCTAATATCATAAGCACATTAAAAAAGATTTTGACCGAGTTTAACTTAACGCAAGAAGATGTAGCCAAACGGCTAAACGTAACACAAGCTTCGGTGTCTAAGTGGTTAAAAGATTCTGATCCACGTGGCTCTAATCGAGATGCCATTTTAGAATTATATAAAGAACTAAAAGGGGACAATCACTTAACAACTTTTGTTCCTCTTATGGGGTATATTGGAGCAGGAACACAGATAGATCCAAGTTTTGAACAAATTCCTGAAGATGGTCTTGAACAAGTAGAAATTCCTTTTGCTTTACCTGATGATATGGTTGCTTTTGAAGTTAAAGGAGATTCTATGATTCCAGCCTATAAAGATGGAGATATGGTTATCGTAAGACGGCGCCAAATTAAAACAATAGAATCCTTTTTTGGCAAAGAAGCCGTTATTTTAACACATGATAATAAAAGATATATAAAGCAGATTAGCAGGGGCATGAATGGTGAAATAGATCTGCTTTCTTGGAATGCCTTACCTATTAAGAATGTTAAAATTGTGTGGGTTGGAGAGATATTTGCTATTTTGCCAATAAGTTCTTACAGCAAGATGATTCGGACTTATCGCTAATTATCCTCCCCTCTTATTCAGCAAAATATTATAATATTTTTTATAAAAAATATAACTTTTTATAATTTTTTACTTGCTATTTTATAATTATAGTTATACAAGTAATTATACAAACCACACACAAACAATTGCCAAGAGGCGTTAGGGAGGAGAAATTATGGAAAATCCAATTCTTATAAATTCTGATGAAAT
>NZ_JBHIME010000018.1:0-1314 GCF_042193875.1 Bartonella sp. OC68QHHN
AACAATCCCGCCATTCCAAGCAAAGGCAAGGATGGCAGATTGTTGGTCATTACAAGCAAGACTTAAGGTTTGCATTCAGGTGCATTTTTATATTTTTTACAAAAAGGGCTATTTAAGCGCTTCTTGACACTGCGCTGTGGAACAACAGCACCTGGACGACAAATCGGGAGATTTTCGGCTTTATGATTCTCGCACCAAGTCCCTCCCCCCACTTTATCACGGAAACCAGCCTGAACCATACAAGCATAAATTGTTGCCTTTTGATTAAAGCTGCGATTATCATTCTCTGGATCCGCATCAATAAGGCTTGGCATTCCACATTCTAACAAAGCTTTTCCTGCCTCTGTCAAATCTGCTCCTGGCTTCTCCCACGCAGTCACATACCCTGGAGGAGGTTTGTTAAACTGACATCCAGCGATACTTAACAAAGTTACAGTGCTTAATAATTTTAAAGTTTGTTTCATTTTTCACTCCATGATCTAATTCAAGGTTTTTGTTCTAAATGAGATGAGCCATAAAACTTTTGGCACATATCACTCGCATGTCCAAGGCAAGTATGAGGATTGTAAGGATTTGTGAACATTTTCCATGTTTCTTTCCACCTGCTACTACCAGCAGGTATTGTCTCGTAAGTATAGCCATTGCCGCCAATCCATCGACTTACAAAATCATATCTATGCCCATCAAAGCCAATAGTAGTTTGTTTGCCATCACTCACATAACCTAACAGATCGGATGCCGCCAAAACATTGAAGGCTGGTCCATAGAAATTGATATTCGTGTTTTCGTTGGCTATACCGTGAACACCTTCTTGTTTGAAAGAATTCAGCATATTCCCCAATGTCATTGTCCCGCGACTATGTCCATAAAGTTCTAATCCTGTAAGACCATAGCTATACATCAAATCTTTTGCTTCTTGTGTGGAATTGGTCAAACCCCANAACAGCGGCTTCCTCTGGTGGAGTAAAGATGCCATTAAAGGACACATGCACCTTGCCATCAGCACCTTCTTGCAAATGCTGCTTTTCTTCATCCGTTAAATAATGAAAGTGAGGTATTGGTTGTCCACGAGCATCTCTTATAGGTACCCCATTTGCATCTGTTTTATAGATTATATTTCCGTCTTTATCACGGTCGACCACAGCGATGGGGTGCTCTTTGATAAACATGGTTTTATAGGAGTCATCACTGTATTTAAATCCTTCTTCTAAAAGTTGGGTTGCCATTTCGCGGTTTTCACGAACGATTTGTTCCAGCTTGCCTACATCGAGCTGTTGTACACCCTGATGGGCGGTAGCAGTATCACGATTAAGC